>DWXK01000041.1 GCA_019119205.1 Candidatus Mediterraneibacter intestinavium | reverse complement strand
TTTATTTTTTGTTTATAATTGTAAATTTGTTGCCGAAAAATAGAACAGAAATGTATTTGACATGCCGCAAAGGAATCCGGGGAGCAGCAGTTATCCGCCTGCTGCCCTCCGGATCGATAAGAACATACTATCTCGGTACTTTTGACAGTGCTGCACTGTCGCCGATAACGACGACATCGTTGTGGAACTGAAGGATGGATGCCGGCACCTCCGGTGTCACCGGTCCGAAGAACGCTTTTGCAACGATGTCAGCTTTCGCCTCGCCGTTTACCACGAGAAGGATCTTCTTTGCGCGCATGATCGTTCCGATCCCCATCGTATACGCCTGTCTCGGTACATCGTCGGCAGATGCAAAGAAGCGCTTGTTCGCTTCGATCGTACTCTCTGTAAGGTCCACGCAGTGTGTCTTCTGTGCAAAAGACGCAGCCGGCTCATTAAATCCGATATGGCCGTTGTGCCCCAGCCCGAGAAGCTGGATGTCAACGCCTCCCATAGAATCGATCAGGCGCTCATATCTCTCGCACTCTTTCTCCGCATCCGGCTCTGTCCCGTCCGGCACATTTGTGTTAGCCGGGTCGATGTTCACACGGTCGAACAGATGCTCATGCATAAAATAATAATAACTCTGGTCGTTTGTCCTCTCCAGGCCCCTGTACTCATCCAGGTTCACAGTCTTCACTTTGCTGAAATCAAGGTCCCCTTTTTCATACCATTCTACGAGCTGATCATATGTACCGATCGGCGTAGAACCGGTTGCTAACCCCAAAACGCAATCCGGTTTAAGAATGATCTGGGCAGACAAGATATTCGCCGCTTTTCTGCTCATTTCCTGGTAGTCTTTTGCCTCATAAATTTTGATCATGACAGTCTCCTCCTACAATTACATAATCCCAGTCAGACGCCCCCGGATACGGGGGCATTCGATCGGTTAAATTAATACTAACAATGTAGAGGTGAATTGTCAATCGACAGGAGGTTTTTCTTAAAAAGAAAAGAGGACCCGCACAGTCCTCCCTTCTTATCATGTCCCCGTTCCCGGATAATCTATCTTCACAAGGACCAGCCCCTGGGGCGGGGCGGTGACTCCTGCCGAAGTGCGCTCTTTCGCTTCCAGGATTTCCTTAACCTGCCCTGGAGAGTAGAATCCTCTTCCGACGCGGACCAGCGTTCCTACGATGATCCGGACCATATTGTACAGAAAGCCGTTTCCCCTGATCCGCACCGTGACCAGATCCCCTGAGCGTATGATATCCAGATCATAGATCGTCCTCACGGTATCCTGAACATCTGTATGGGCGTTGCAGAAACTCTTGAAGTCATGCTCTCCTTTCAGATAAGCGGCAGCTCGGCGCATCGCCTCCAGATCCAGCGGATAGGAGACAAAGTATGTATCTCGCCTGCGGACCGGATCGGGCATCTCCCGGTTCAGGATATGATATTCGTAGGTCTTTTCCGTCTCCTGATATCTGGGATGCCAGTCCCCGGGAACTTCTTCTGACCGGATGACAACGATATCCTCAGGCAGCTTCCGGTTCACCGCATAGGCGATCCGCTCCGGCGGGATCGTCGTATCCGAGTCGAACACCGCCACATTTCCCTGTGCGTGGACACCGGAATCCGTCCGGCTGGCGCCGGTCACAGTGATCTCTTCCCCGGTGAGTTCGGAGAGGTTCCGGTTGAGCACCTCCTCCACCGTGATCCCGTTAGGCTGGATCTGCCACCCGCAGTAATCCGTCCCGTCATATGCTACAGTCAGCTTTATCCTTTTCATACATTTCCTCCTAGAAGATCCACAGCTTAAATGGCACGAACCTTCCGATCACGAATATGAGCACAAGATATGCGGTCGTGATGAGATAAGCGCGAAGATCACCCGCCTTATACTTCAATGGCTTCATCTTCGTCCTCCCCTCACCGCCGTGGTAACATCTCGCCTCCATCGCCATGGCAAGGTCGTTGGCACGGCGGAATGCGGACACAAAGAGGGGAACAAGGATGGGTACCATCGCTTTCGCTCTCTGGAGGATATTTCCCGATTCAAAGTCCGCTCCTCTCGCCATCTGCGCCTTCATGATCTTGTCCGTCTCCTCCAGCAGGATCGGGATAAAACGGAGCGCGATAGACATCATCATCGCAACTTCATGGACCGGCACATTGATCTTGTTCAGCGGATGGAGCAGTTTCTCCAGTCCGTCGGTCAGCCCGTTGGGCGATGTAGTAAATGTCATGATCGACGAGCCCATCACCAGATAGATCAGGCGTACTGCCATAAAAACAGATGTGCGCAGTCCGCTCTCTGTGATCGTAAAGATCCAGAAATGCACCAGTGTATCACCGCCCCTGGTCAGGAACAGGTTCATGACCACGGTAAAAAGGAGCAGGATCACCACCGGCTTGAGACCTTTCACGATAAATTTAACCGGGACTTTCGACAGTTTGATGACACATCCCAGAAACAGTGTAGCCAAAAGGTAGCCGAGAAGGCTGTTCTGTATAAAAAGGGACACGAGAAAAAGAAGGGTGCAGACGATCTTCACCCTGGGATCCAGCCTGTGGATCCGGCTCTGAGCCGGATAATATTGTCCGATCGTTATATCTCTGATCATTTTCCGTTTCCCGTCCCTTCAAAGCTCTTCATGATCTCATCCGCAGCTTCCTCTATGGTCGTCGCATCCGGGGACACGTCGAAACCGCGTTCTTTCAGATCGTGCATCACATAAGTCACCTGGGGCGCCGCAAGCCCCACTTTCTCCAGCTCCTTATAATGCGCAAACACCTCCCGCGGGGCGCCGTCCAGCATCTTCTCCCCATGGTTCATCACGATGATGCGCTCCACATATCTTGCGATATCTTCCATACTGTGTGAGACAAGGATAACGGTCATCCCGGTCTCCCTGTGCAGATACTCCACCTGATCCAGGATCTCATCCCTGCCTTTCGGGTCCAGACCGGCTGTGGGCTCATCCAGTATGAGCACCTTCGGATGCATGGCGAGGATGCCTGCGATCGCCGCGCGCCGTTTCTGTCCGCCGGAAAGTTCAAAAGGGGACTGCCGGTAGTATTTCTCCGGAAATCCCACCATCTCAAGGGCTTCTTTTGCCCTCGCCTCGCATTCCTCCTGGGAAAGCCCCTGGTTCTTCGGACCGAAGCACACATCACTCAGCACGTCCGCCTCAAAAAGCTGATATTCCGGATACTGGAAGACAAGCCCCACCTGGCTCCTTAATCTTCTCATATCATATCCGTCGTCATAGATATTCTGTCCGTCGTAGAGGATCCTGCCGGATGTGGCTTTCATAAGTCCGTTCAGATGCTGGATCAGCGTGGATTTCCCCGAACCGGTGTGTCCGATGATCCCCACGAACTGTCCCTGCCCGATCTCGAAACTGACATCTTTTAACGCCTGCTTCTCATATGCGGTCCCGGGACTGTATACATAATTCACATGTTCTAACGCAATTGACATAAGGCTTCTACCAACTCTTCCCTTCTGAGTATTCCTTTCGGCAGGGCAAGCCCCCGCTTTCTGAGTTCCTCCGCCAGCATCGTCACCTGGGGTACATCCATACGGTACGCCTTCAGTTCGTCTACTCTGCTGAAGATCTCCCTCGGAGTGCCGTGCATGACGATGTGCCCGTCATCCATCACAAAGACCTGGTCCGCATCGATGACTTCTTCCATATAATGCGTGATCAGGATCACTGTCACATTCTTCTCTTTCCGCAGTTTCTCCACCGCCCGGATCACTTCCCTGCGCCCGTTTGGATCAAGCATTGCCGTGGGCTCGTCCAGAACGATGCACTTGGGCTCCATGGCAATGACTCCCGCGATCGCCACTCTCTGCTTCTGTCCGCCGGAAAGCTTGTTCGGGGAAGACTTCCTGTATTCGATCATCCCCACCGCCCGGAGGCTGTCCTCCACTCTCTTCCAGATCTCGTCCGAGGGCACGCCCAGGTTCTCCGGTCCGAATCCCACATCTTCTTCCACCACCGTGCCGATGATCTGGTTGTCCGGATTCTGGAACACCATCCCGGCGCTCTGGCGCACATTCCAGAGTTCGTCCGGATCTCTTGTATCCTTTCCATCCACCCACATGGTCCCTCCCGTGGGGACAAGGATGGCGTTCATATGCTTCGCCAGAGTGGACTTTCCGGAACCGTTATGCCCCAGCACGGCAACAAAGGATCCCGGCGGGACATCGATATCCACACCGTCTATGGCGCGGTTCGTCCCGATGATATTTCCTTCTTCATCTCTTTTGTCATATTCATATACAAGCTCTTTGGCATGTATCATATCCATGGGCTGCTGCCTCCATTGTTTTCAGTTCACTGTTGCAAAACGTTCACAGAGACCTTAAAAATGAGTCCCTGTGAACGCTGTATCAGGCTATATTGTACGATATAAACGTTTTTTTTGCAAGCAGCGCCTGCGCCGCTCAGTCCTTCAGCAGTTCTTTTAACATCCGGGTGACGATCCCCGGATCCGCTTTCCCTTTCATAGCTCGCATAGTCTGTCCCATGAGCGCTCCCAGGGCTTTCTCTTTTCCGCCTTTATAGTCTGCTGCGGCCTGGGGATTCGATGCGATCACCTTCTCGATGACCTCTTTGAGGGCACCCTCGTCGTTTACCATCTTCAGTCCGTTTTCTTCCACGTATCTCTCCGGATCCACATCATCTGTAAAGATCTTCTCAAATACTTTCTTTGCCACCGAACTGTTGATGGTCCCTGCGTCCACCAGATCAATGAGTTTTGCAAGGTTCGCCGGGGAGAAGGACAGATCCTCAGCCTCCATCCCGTGCTCTTTCATAAGGCGGAGTGTCTCCACCATCAGCCAGTTTGCCACCTTCTTCGGTTTGCCGCAGGTTGTTGCCGCCGCCTCAAAAAGATCCGCCATCTTCTTTGACTCTGTGATGATCTCCGCGTCATACTGCGGGATATCGAATTCTCTTTTATACCGTTCCAGTTTCTCGGACCTAAGTTCCGGCTGTCTCGATCTCACCTCCGCGATCCATTCGTCGCTGATCACGATGGGAACAAGGTCCGGCTCCGGGAAATACCGGTAGTCCTGCGCATCCTCCTTGGAACGCATCGCATAGGAGTGCTCTTTGTTGTCATCCCAGCGCCGGGTCTCCTGGACAACTTCCTTTCCTGCCTCAAGGAGCTCGATCTGGCGCTCACGCTCCCCTTCGATGGCATGCGCGATCGCCTTAAAGGAGTTCAGGTTCTTCATCTCTGTCCTGGTCCCGAAGGTCTCTGTACCGGCTTCCCGAACGGACAGGTTTACGTCTGCTCTCATAGACCCTTCCTGGAGCTTGCAGTCCGAGACGCCGAGATACTGGGCGATCATGCGCAGTTTCTCCAGATATGCGATGACTTCGTCCGCAGAGCGCATGTCCGGCTCGGAGACGATCTCCACCAGCGGGACTCCGCTCCGGTTATAATCCACCAGGGATGTGTCGTCCCACTCATCATGGACCAGCTTTCCTGCATCCTCCTCCATGTGCATCTCATGGATCCTTACTTTCTTCTTTCCGCTCCCGCTCTCGATCTCCACATAGCCGTCTCTGGCGATCGGAAGATAGAGCTGTGAGATCTGATAGTTCTGCGGGTTGTCCGGATAGAAGTAGTTCTTCCGGTCAAATTTACATACCTGGGTGATCCTGCAGTTTGTGGCAAGCCCCAGAGCCATGGCATACTCCACCACCTGTCTGTTCAGCACCGGAAGAGTTCCCGGCATCCCGGTACACACCGGACAGGTATGAGTATTTGGCGCGCCTCCGAACTCCGTGCTGCATCCGCAGAAGATCTTTGTCTTTGTCGAAAGTTCGATATGGACTTCCAGTCCGATCACTGTCTCATACTGTTTCGTCATACCTGGTGCGCCTCCTTTGCTGTATCTGCCTGTACGTTTTCTACCCTGTTTTCACCTGCGCTGTTTCCACATGCAGTCTTTATCTGCGCCGGCTGCTCAAACTGCTTTCCAGTCGCACACTCATAGGCATACGCCGCGCGCAGAAGTTTTTTCTCCTGGAAAACATTTCCGATGAGCTGCATCCCGACAGGCAGCCCTCTGCTGTCTTTCCCCACCGGAACGCTCATCCCCGGAAGTCCCGCAAGGTTTACGGAGATCGTGTAGATATCTCCCAGATACATCTTGAGGGGATCACTCAGGCTCTTTCCAAGTTCCGGCGCCGTCGTCGGCGCAGCCGGTCCAAGGATCATGTCGTATTTCTCAAAGGCACTGTCAAACGCCTTCTTGATCAGTGCCTTCACCCGGAGGGCTTTCAGATAATATGCATCATAATATCCGGAACTCAGCACAAAGGACCCGAGCATGATCCTGCGCTTGACCTCTGCCCCGAAGCCCTCGGAGCGGGTCTTCTTATACATATTGTGAAGTTCTTCATACTCTGCCGTGCGGTAGCCGTATTTCACACCGTCAAACCGCTCCAGATTGGAACTTGCCTCAGCGGACGCGATGGTATAATAAGCCGGGATCGCATATTTGACAAGCCCCAGGTCAAATTCTTCTATCACGGCGCCTTTCTCTTCCAGTACCTTTGCGGCTGCCATGACCGCCTCCCTCACTTCACTGTCAAGCCCTTCTCCCATATAGTCTCTCGGGATTCCGATCTTCATCCCCTTCACATCATCTGTCAGGGCTTCACAAAAACGATAATCGTCTCTGCGGATCGAAGTGCTGTCTTTCGCGTCGTAAGATGCGACCGCCTCCAGGAATGCCGCACAGTCTGCCACATCCTTTGTGACCGGTCCGATCTGGTCAAGGGATGATCCGTATGCGATCAGCCCATAGCGTGAGACCGTGCCATAGGTCGGCTTCATGCCCACCACGCCGCAGAATGAACTGGGCTGGCGGATAGATCCGCCGGTATCAGACCCCAATGCTCCGAAACACTCCTGCGCCGCCACGGCCGCACAGGAGCCTCCCGAAGAACCGCCCGGCACATGTGCTGTATCATGGGGATTCTTGGTCGGTCCGTAATAGGATGTCTCTGTCGTGCTTCCCATGGCGAATTCGTCCATGTTTGTCTTTCCCAGAATGACCATCCCCGCCTTCTGCAGGTTCCGCACCGCCTCCGCTGTGTAAGCCGGCTTAAAGTTTGAGAGGATCTTTGAACTGCATGTCGTGAGCTTATCCCGTATGCACATATTATCCTTTACCGCCACAGGCACTCCTGCCAGAGGGCTGCTCAGGTCTCCCGCATCGATCATCTTCTGTATCTCATCTGCCTGCTTTAACGCCCCCTCGGGATCCAGCGTCACATAACTGTTGATCACCGGTTCTGCCAACTGCGCCTGTGCCAGCGCCGCCTCTGCCGCCTCACGCGCGGAAATCTCTCTTTTCTGTATCTTCTCACCAAGTTCCAGTGCTGTAAGTCCTAAAATGTCCATTGTCTTCACCGCCTTTTCTCTCAACCGATGGTCCGCGGCACTTTAAAGCAGTCATCTTTGCGCTGCGGTGCATTTGCGAGAATTTCTTCCCTGTTGTCTCCGTTTGTCACCACGTCCTCCCGGAACACGTTGCTGACCTGAAACACATGGGACATCGGTTCGATTCCCGATGTATCCAATTCGTTGAGAGTATCTATATAATCAAGCATTTTTTCCATGTCGGCTTTGGCTGCTTCTTTCTCTTGATCTGACAGTTCCAGCTTCGCCAGTATGCCGACATACTCTATTGTCTCATCTGATATCCTGTTTGCCATATCTGTTCTCCCTTTCTGATATCCTGCCTGCCATATCTGTTCTGACCTTCTGCTGATATCCTGCTTCTGTCTCTATCTGACCGTTTTACCTGTGTTCATCTGTATCTGTCATAATAGGAATCATAGTCCGTACTGCCTATGACTTCACTTGGCACCAGCGTCACAGCCGCTGTGTCGGTGGATATCTCTGTTCCTGCGGGGAGTACAACATTACAAAATGAATCTTCCCCATCGTCATCAGAAAACCACAGGCTGTTCTGCCAGTAATTCAGTTCTTCGTCCTCGTAGATCTCGCCCAGGTAGAGGTTATACTCCACTGTCGTCCACTCGTTCGCCTGCACATCATATACTCCTTCCGGGAAATCTTCCCCTGCAACGTATACCCCTCCTGTGCTGAGCTGTACAGACTCGGTAAGCGGATTCGGCTCGGATCTCATATCCTGAGTCTGCGCGGTATCCGTATGGAAACTGAGACTTCCGTCGCCGGAAAAATTAAGGATCGCGCCGTCAAAAAGCCGGATGTCATCCATCTCCGTCACTTCGTCATACTCCTCATCATATCCAAAAGACTGGTAGAGATAGATCCCGTTCTCATCATCGGTGACATTGATATACCCTGTCCCATCGTTCAGGCTTGCCGAATAATTGCCTTCCGGAAGGTGGACACCCACCACATATTCTCCGCTGGTAAGTTCCACGTCATACACCTCTCCCGAATCAGACAGTTCTGCCTCCACATATTCATAGGGGTCGTACTCATAATCTGTATTCTCTTCTTCCCACCCGAGTTCTTCCCAGGTCCACTGATCATCAGAAGCAAAATCCGACACCACGTTGCTGATCACGCCCAGGAGCGCTGTCACAACTCCTATGACGCCGACAAGCGTGATACCTTTCTTCGCCGCCCCGGAAGGACCCGCGCTCTTGTCCATTGCCGCACGCACTGTCTTTCCGGAATTCTTTTTCTTTTCTGTATTCCAGGCTGACTTCACCGGCGCCGAGATCTGTCGGAGCGCCCGGTCTGCCTGTATCTGGATCTTCTGCATCGGAATGCCCGCCTTCGCTGAGCCGCTCCCGGCAGATGAGTTCCTCTTGGAATCCCCTGCGCTTCCGAAGCTTTCCTCCTGCACATTCCGGGCATGCCGGCTCTCTTCGCGGAGAGCGTCCTTCCGGCTGTCCTCTCCCTTTCCATTTTCATACTGGATCCGGAGTTTCCGGTCCCGGCTGCTCTCATTTAACCGATATTTTTTCTTCGCATTTCTCTCATTATCCAGTCCGCACTCCACACAGCGTCCATTTACGATTTTTCCTCCACACAGATAACAGCTTTTCTTTCCGAACATAGGCTTCCCCTCTCACTCTCATCCGGACCGCCCTTCGCCGTCCGGCATACCATGATCTACGGTTCCAGTCTGCTCAAATCTCTCGGGAAGAGTGTTGTCTCACGGACATTGTCCTCTCCCGTCAGTTTCATAGTCAGACGTTCCAGTCCGATCCCCAGTCCACCGTGAGGCGGCATCCCATGTTTGAACGCACTCAGATACTGTTCCATTCCCTCTTCTGTCATGCCCCGTTTCTCCATCTTAGCCAGAAGCTGACGGTAGTCATGGATACGCTGTCCGCCGGTTGTGATCTCCATCCCCCGGAACAGCAGGTCAAAACTAAGGGTGTATGTGGGATCTGCCGGATCATCCATCGCGTAAAACGGACGTTTCTTTGACGGATAATGTGTCACAAAGACAAAATCTGCATCCCACTCTTCTTTTGCGTAACGGCTGATCAGGGTCTCCTCTTCCGGCTCCAGGTCAAAGGGATTTCGGATCTTCCGTCCGTATTTTTCCGAGACAAGGCGTTTGATCTCATCAAAACGCACCGCCGGGATCTGATCTGTTTTTGGAAGTTCCAGGCCCAGGATCTTAAGTTCTCTGGAATACTCTCTCGCTAACAGGTCCATCGTGTACTGAAGGAATCCTGTTTCCATCGCCATCAGATCTTCAAAACCGTCGATATATCCCATCTCAAAGTCGAGACTGGTGTACTCGTTCAGATGACGCTTTGTGTTGTGCTTCTCCGCACGGAAGACCGGTCCGGTCTCGAATACTCTGTCAAACACACCCACCATCATCTGTTTGTAGAACTGCGGGCTCTGCTGGAGGACTGCCGGTCTGTGGAAATAGTCCAGCCGGAACATGTTCGCTCCTCCCTCGGCGCTCCTCGCCCCGATCTTCGGCGTATGGATCTCAGTAAACCCTTCCTGGTAAAGGAAATCACGGAACCCTCTCACGATCCCTTCCTGGATCTTGAACTTCGCGCGTTCTCTTATATTTCTCAGGGAAATCGGTCTGTAATTTAATTTTGCTTCCAGTGAAGTATTGAGTTTCCATTTGTTGACCGCAAGCGGCATCGGCTCTGCCGGCTCACTTAAGATATCCAGTCCGCTCAAATGGATCTCGATGCCGTTTGGAGCCTTATCAGATTCTCTCAATACTCCTGTTACCTCTACTGTATCTGCTTCTCTGAGATCTTTCAAGTCAAATTTTGATACGCCTTCCTCAAATACGCACTGCAGGAGTCCCTCGCGTTTTCGGAGGATGACAAAGGCAACATTTCCCATATCTCGGATGGCATGCACAGCCCCCGCTGCCCGAACTTCCCGTCCAGCCATTTCCGGCTGCATCAGGCTGCTCAGTTCCAGTGTCCTTGATTCCTTTTTTCCTGTTACAAATTCCATGTCTTTTCTCCTTTCAGATCCTGTGCCCCGGGACATTCTGCGTTAGACTCACAGCCGTGCTGCGCACCTCGATTTCGCTTTGCTCCATCTCGGTCGCGGGCTCACGCCCTCTTCCTGCCGTCCAGCCGTGCTGCGCACCTCGATTTCGCTTCGCTTCATCTCGGTCGCGGGCTCGCGCCCTCTTCCTGCCGTCCAGCCGTGCTGCGCACCTCGATTCCGCTTCGCTCCATCTCGGTCGCGGGCTCGCGCCCTATGTCTGCTTGGATAGAAGCATTGGAAAATGCATTTTCCATGCTTCTATTCAAGCAGACGCACGGCTTTGTGCCTACACGCAAAACGTCCCGGGATACATAAGTATCCCGGGACGGAAATTATCGTGATAATATCCGCGGTACCACCCGCATTGAACCTGGCTGATCCGTGCTCTCGTCAGCATTTAAAAGCATTGTTCTTTTAAAGCATTCTCTGCTCAGATCGCTCTGGTTCCTCTCTTTGCATGTAACGTATGCTACGCGTACCGCCCTACTTAGTTTCGAACGGTCAGCTCCCAAGTGTTCCCTCGATCTCCTCCGCTGTCCGGCGCTCTCAGTCGGTGACGCCAACTTCCTGTCAGTTTCTGAAGATCAGAGTCTTGTTCACAGCCTTTGACAGTTTAATGCTTTAGTTCATTAAACTTGTTTCTCATATTAACATATGATTTTTTTAATTGCAAGAACTTTTTTCTCAGCTTTTATCACACTTATCCGGTCGGATATGATCCGTATCGTTATCCTATCTGCTCCCGCACGACCTCAAGCGCACGCTCGAGCTGGTTATCTGCTTCCGGGTCATTTTCGTTATATTTATACTCAACTTCCACGTCCGGTTCCACTCCAACGCCGTTGATGCTGCGCCCGTTTGGAGTGTAATATTCTGCGATGGTGAGTTTCAGACAGGTGCCGTCTCCCAGATCTGTAAGCTGCTGTACGACACCTTTTCCGTATGTCGTGACACCCACGATCTGGCCGATCCCGTAATCCTGGACCGCGCCGCTGAAGATCTCCGAAGCGCTGGCACTGTACTGATTGACGAGCACGGCAAGTGGTTTTGTGAACTCATGCTCTCCATCACAGGTAAGTTCCTCCGTATTGCCGTCTTTATCCTTAACGGATACGATCGTTCCCTCAGGCAGGAGCAGCCTCAGCATATCCGCCACCGTATCAAGATTTCCACCCGGATTATTCCTCAGGTCGATGACCAGACCTTCCATGCCCTGTCCTTCCAGGCTGTCAAGAGCCTCACTGAACTGGTCATAGGTCACCGTATCAAACTCGCTGACTGAAAGATATCCGATATTTCCCTCTTTCATCTCATACTCTACCGTCTGCACTTCGATGGTATCTCTCACCGCCGTCATAGTGAGTTCTTCGCCATCCCTCCGCACATGAAGGGTCACTTCCGTACCGGTGTCTCCTTTCACCCAGGATACGACCGTCTCCAGATCCACTCCCTCCACTTCGTGCTCATCCACCTGGTAAAGGATGTCTCCTGCCTGCAGCCCGGCCTGATCTGCCGGGGAACCTTCGTATACATTTACGATCACCACACCGGACCCGTCCGTCGACTGAGTGAGAGTTGCTCCGATCCCTGAAAATTCTCCGTTTGTGTTTTCCATAAGAGCCTGTGTTTCTTCTTCGTCATAATACTCTGTATAGGGATCTCCCAGCGCAGACGCATACCCGGAATAGATCCCCTCTATAAGGGCATCGGCGTCAATCTCATCCTCATAAAGATAATATTTGTCTATCAGCGCATTGATCATTTTCAGTTTCCGATCCACATCGCTTTCCGACACACCCCCGGACGCATAACTCCCACCCGTCAGGATATTCCGGAGCAGCGCGCTTCCGCCGAAAATGCACACCGCCGCGATCAGGACTGCCGCAGCTCCCGCCACTGCTCCTTTCAGAAAACTCCTGTCTGCCCTTTTTCTTTCCGGCGGTCTCATTTCTTCTTCCTGTCTGCCGTATTCATTCTGTTCCATGATCCTTCTCCATTCTTCATCGGAATCAGGCACCTTTACAAAGTGTTCTGGTCCAAATGAGTTCTATTTTCAGAATATTCAAAAACAAAGCGGAATATTCTTCCGCTTTGTCCCCTCTATATCTTATTCGATTTTTTATCTTTTACATGTAACTGTCCGGGCTTACCGCAACACCGTTCAGTTCCACCTGGAAATGAAGATGCGGTCCGGTCGACTGTCCGGTGCTTCCGACATATCCGATCTGCTGTCCCTTCTCAACATACTGTCCCGCTGACACGCAGAGGCTTGAATGATGCATATACTTTGTCACCAGACCGTTTCCATGATTGATCACAACCCAGTTTCCGGCACTGTTGCTCCAGCCGGCTATCACGACCGTCCCTGCCGCCGCTGCATATGTAGGAGTCCCCGTCGGCGCTGCGTAATCATTTCCTTTGTGTCCGCCGACCTCAAACTCACGGATCTCACCGAAGTAGCTGGACTGATATGTCATTCCCGGACAGGGGTGTGTAAAGTACCCGCTGCCACTCACCACATTCCCGCCGGATGCCGGAGTGTAAGAACTTCCGCTGCTGCCGGATGACGCCTCTGCGGCTGCTGCCGCAGCAGCTGCCTGCTCTTCCCGGAGACGTTTCGCTTCTTCCGCCTCTTTCTTCAGCTTTTCAAGCGTCGCCGCATTCGCATCGATCTCATCCTGGATATCAGCGATCTGAGCCTCTTTGCTGTCGATCAGAGTCTCCACCTCACCCTGCTGGGTTGAAAGCTGATCCTGCAGTTCATTCAGTTCATTGTATTCTTCCTGGAGGGCAGCTTCTTTTTCCTCTACCTCTTTTACCGTGTTCTGGAATTCGATCAGCATATCCCTGTCGTAGGATGACATCTGGGATACATACTCCGCCTTGTTCAGAAGGTCACCGATGCTCTTGCTCTCCATCAGCACTTCCAGGAACTGGGTATTACCGCCTTCATACATGAACTTGATCCGCTTCTTCATGCTCTCGTACTGATTGTTCTCATTGATCTTTGCCTGCACGAGTTCCTGCTCCGCAGCATCGATTTCTTCTTCTTTCGCAGTAAGTTTTTCCTGCGTCTCATTCATGTCGTCAATGATGCTGTTCAGCTGTGCGGTCAGTTTCTCTTTTTCTGCCTGAGCAGACTCTTTCTGCTGCTCCAGCTCGTCCGCCTTCTCCTCCGCTTCATCTATCGTCACCGCGCCGGCATTGATCGTCATTCCGGAGCACATCGCGACTGCAAGGAAGATCCCCACGAGCCTTTTCATTCGTCTTTTCATAGGCTTCCTCCTATACTTTCAGGTGTTTGCGCACTGTGAAGTAACTTCCCAGGAAACCGATGCCGATACCCAGGAGCAGTCCCACAGGAAGCAGGATCTGGTAAACACTTCCCACAGGAAGGAAATCTATGATATTTTCAAGGATACTGAATTTCTCCATGATATACTGTACTGCTTTGTCATACAGGAAGTACAGCAGGGTGAGCGGGATCACCGCTCCAAACACACCGATGATCAGACCTTCGATGACAAACGGCGACCTGACCACAAAATCCTTCGCGCCGATATATTTCATAATGGCGATCTCTTCCCGGCGCACCGTGATACCGGTGGTGACCGTGTTGCTGATCAGGAAAATTGAAACAGCAAGAAGTATCGCGATGATCGCGATGGACACATAAGCCACCAGCATATTTACGCTTGTCAGTGTGTTCGCCACAACATCCGACTTATTGACCTGCCTCACTCCGTCAAGGCTTTGAGCAAACTTGACAAGATCGTTCTGCGTTTCAGAGAGCGAACGTCCCTGTGCTAAGACACTCTCGTCTTCGCTCTCCACGGTTTCCATATATACTTCGTAGTTGTCAGAGGTCGCAAGCGGATTATCTTCTGCAAATCCTTCCGCCAGTTCCGGATTGTCCCCGAAGTATTCTTTCTGGAACTCCTCCCATGCCTCTTCCGCTGACACATAGACTACATCAGCAACGCCCTCGCGGTTCCTGAGTTCATCGCCGATCGCCTGCTTCTGCTCATCTGTTGCGTCCTCATCGAAAAATACTGTGATAGCGACGCCTTCTTCCGCGGTCCTTATGATATACTGAAAGTTTACAAGTATCGAAAAAAACAATCCAAACAGGAAGATACACGCCGACATGGTCGCAATGGATGCGAGCGAAAACATCTTGTTTCTCCAGATATTCTTAACTCCCTGTTTTCCTACGTATCCTAATGTACTAATCCTCATCTATATACCCACCTTTTTGTTCATCACTCACGATCACGCCCTGTCTCATCGTAATAACGCGCTCGTTCATCTCGTTTACGATTTCCTGGTTATGGGTAACGACAAGAACTGTCGTCCCACGCTCGTTCGCCTCCTTCAGGATACTCATGATCTCCCATGAGTTTGTCGGATCCAGGTTTCCGGTCGGCTCGTCTGCCAGCAAAATGGCGGGTTCATTTACCAATGCCCTTGCGATCGCAACACGCTGCTGCTCTCCTCCTGATAACTCTTTCGGGAAAGACTTATATTTCTGCGCCAGACCTACCAGTGAGAGTGCTGCCGGCACTTTCTTCTTGATGATCCTGGTCGGGGTCTCTGTGACACGCAGGGCAAATGCGATATTCTCATAGATATTTCTGTCTTTCAGCAGACGGAAGTCCTGAAAGACAACTCCTAATCCCCTTCTGTACTTCGCGATATGACGATGTTTCATACGGTTCAGATTCTGTCCGTTTACGATGATCGTCCCTTCTGTGGGACTCAGTTCTTTCATGATCAGCTTGATCAGCGTAGACTTTCCCGAACCACTGTCGCCAACGATGAAAACGAACTCTCCCTGTTCGATCTTCACGGAGACGCCATTGAGGGCTGCATTTCCCTTGGTGTACTCCTTCGTTACGTTCCTTAATTCAATCATACGTTCCTCCTAATTATCCATACTCCTTTACACACGGATGCCGCCTATGCATTCCTTCCTGCTTTCGCCATGCAAGCTCGATTCCGGGCTTCGCCCTCCTTCTCGCTTGGGCTGAGCGCCCTATGCATCCTCCGCAAAAGCGCTGTGCGGGCACGCCCGCCCGCGCTTCCATGGACGCTGCTCGGCTCTTCCTGCTTTCGCCATGCAAGCTCGATTCCGGGCTTCGCCCTCCTTCTCGCTTGGGCTGAGCGCCCTATGCATCCTCCATATAAGCGCCGTGCGGACCTGTCCGCCCGCGCTTCCATGGACGCTGCGCATGGCTTGGTCAGGGATCAATACTCCAGCGACTCCATGTATTTCATGTACTTCACGATCATGAGGGCGATCTTGAAGGTGATCGCGTCCTCGAATACGCGAAGATCCAGACCGGTGCTTTTCTGAAGCTTATCCAGCCTGTATACAAGAGTATTTCTGTGAATGTAAAGCTGCCTGGACGTTTCTGATACATTGAGACTGTTCTCAAAGAATTTGTTGATCGTCGTCAATGTCTCCTCATCAAGATCGTCCGGAGATTTCCCCTCGAAAATCTCTTCTATAAACATCCTGCACTGCGGGATCGGAAGCTGATAGATCAGGCGTCCGATACCAAGAGTCGTGTACGCCACAATGTCTTTCTCATCAAAAAAGATCCTTCCCACATCAAGGGCAAGTTTTGCCTCTTTGTAAGATTTTGACACTTCTTTGATATCATTAACGATAGTCCCGTATGAAATGCGGATCTGCTCTTCTCCTCCCTCGTTTCGGAGCGTGTCCAGCATATCTCTTGCCATCTTTTCAAGTTCACGGTTTCCGTCCTTCTCGGAAAGTTCTTTTACGACAATGATATTTTTCTCATCCACCGCCGTGATAAAGTCTTTCGACTTGCCCCCAAGGAGGTTTCTGACATTATCAAGCGCAGCACTGTCTTTTTCGTGCGATGTTTCAATAATAAAGATAACACGTTTTACTTCTGTGTCAATATGTAATTTTTTTGCTCTGTTGTAAATATCCACTAAGAGCAGGTTATCTAATAAGAGATTTTTTATGAAATTATCTTTATCAAATCTCTCTTTGTATGCGATGAGCAGACTCTGGATCTGGAATGCCGCAATCTTTCCCATCATATACACATCCTCGGTCTCACCGTCGGCAAGCAGCACATATTCCAGCCGCTGTTCAT
This sequence comes from Candidatus Mediterraneibacter intestinavium, assembly GCA_019119205.1. Classification (GTDB taxonomy): domain Bacteria; phylum Bacillota; class Clostridia; order Lachnospirales; family Lachnospiraceae; genus Mediterraneibacter; species Mediterraneibacter intestinavium. Next base: position 1,064 of record DWXK01000041.1, on the reverse strand, counting down.
CAAAGATCTTGAAAAACTGGCATCCCTGGATCACCTGACTGTCCGCAGGAGATTCCACAAACGACAATACAGCCTGCTCTCTTTCCTGTGAGACCTCAAATGTCGCCGCCAGTTCCTTCCCCTCCGTATCAAGCACACAAAAATCCACCCTGGAAATTCCCTTCAAGCCCTCGATCGTGTTCTGAAGTATCTGATTTGAAATCATACTTTTTGTCCTCCACTCTTTCCTGCAAGTTCATGTGCATTTTTCACAAAATTATTTCTTTCAAACATGATCCGTACACATATTTAACTACTATATTAAGGCAAAACTACAAAAAAAGAAAGAGGAAATACTTCTTATTTATGCATTTCCTCAAATATTTTACAAAAAATTCACATTTTTTCGCTGTACATTGTTCACAAACGCCTTTATTCTCCTCTCTGGCGTTCCACCCGGTATCGAAAGAGCGTTTTCATAAAAAAGTGCCGGATCCTTTTCCCAAGATGCATCGCATCGTAACTCTTCCCCAGAACAGCACCGCATCCCAGCCATACCTTTGCCTTAAGGAGCGCTCTGTATTCGGTGATAAAATGCTCCTGGTGAGGGGACGGAAGTACAGAAAAGATACAGTCCGTCTCCGTTCCATTGATCTCGTTGATCACATTTTCCTCCTGCGCCCCCCGCTCTGCCAGGACAGCATGTCCCGCGACACGCACGCCTCTGTTGTATCTCCGCAGAGCGTCTTCCAGACGTTTGAGTTCCTCTTCAGATTCTGCCAGCAGAAAGATCCTGCCCTGATTTTTCTGAAGATATTTCATGAACATCCTGAGGAAAGTCCTCTCTCCTGCTTCTTTTAACAGATTTCTCTCCTGCACGCCGGCAGCCTCCAGGATCTCCGCCTCTTCCGGGATCACCAGGTCCAGCGCAGCAACCTGTTCTTTCCACCCAGTGTCATCCTGACCTGCCATCAGCATGTCCATTGTCATAAGTTCTATGGTGTCGATCGGGTCATCTTCAAGAAAGCGGATCGCATTGACCATCGCTTCTTTCGCCGACATACAGCCCATCTCCACGCCAAAAA
>DWXK01000040.1 GCA_019119205.1 Candidatus Mediterraneibacter intestinavium | reverse complement strand
ACGTCTTTTGAATGGGGAATAATGGCGTTTTCACCAACCCTGAAAGATGCCTTGAGCCCCGGATCTACCGTCAGGACAATATCATCGATCACTTTGTTGAATTCTTCATTATCTAACGTCCCGAACATTTCTGCGGCAGGAAGCTTATGGGGCGGCGAGTCCAGGAGGAGCCCTTTCCGGTAGAGATAATCTGTCATTTCCGGAAACTGCATCCGGTTCCCGGTCCTGAGATAGTACTCTTTCATATGTCTCTGAAATTCTCCGTATGTTATGTAATACGCCATATTTTACCTCGGATATCTGTAGTGTTCTGCAGCAGGTTCATGCTGCTGTCATATGTATGGAAACTGTAACAAGTATAGCAAAACAGAGAACGTAATTCAAGATTGTGGTTGTGGGGCTTACGTAGAGTGCCTATAATAAAAAATAAATATACCTGAAGAATTGCTCCTGTCCGACCAAAGGCCAGTCAGACAGGGAAAGAACAAGTAGTAGGAGGAAGAAAATGTTTACAGAAGAATCTACATTTGAAGAAATTTTATCTTATCCGGGAATGGCTGCTCTGGAGAAATTTATCATGCAGCAGCCGGTAGAGGGGCAGGAGGATACGGTTGGTCCCGCTCCGGAGGAAATGAAAAAGATTACATTGAAAATGCTTGCATCTGCTGTGTCACCCGCATGGAATCCCAGGTCAATGGCAAAAGGTTTTAACGCTATTGCGGCTCATCTGGATGCGGACGTACCGATGAAACAGGAAATCTATTCCTCGGAGGAGAAAAAGGCAGATCCTACAAAGGAGCGCACAGGGCTTTTATGGTTCCCGGCTGAGAAGAAAGGTCCTTTTGCCCTGGTCTGCGCAGGGGGAGCGTATATGAGCGTGGCAAGTCTGGTGGAGGCGTTCCCTGTGGCAGACAGACTGAACGAACTGGGAGTCACCGCATTTGTTCTCCAGTACCGCGCCGGTGTAAAGGGAGCAGCTGAAAAATCCGGGGAAGATCTGCGCAGAGCCTTAAAATTCATTTTGGATCAGAGAGAAAAGTTTCATGTGGAGGAAGGATATGCGGCATTCGGATTTTCGGCGGGAGGTCATCTTGTGTCTGAACTGGGAACCGATAATGAAGGCTACAAAGTGTATGGACTTCCAAAACCGCAGATGCTGGGGCTGTGCTATCCTCTGGTGGCGTTTGCACAGGAAGATGAACAGATGGAGAACTGTCTGAACATCATGTTTGAGGATGGAGACAGGGAACAGATGAAAGAACATTTTACTCCTGTTGAACATCTGAGCCGGGACTATCCGAAAACCTTTATCTGGCAGACAGTGGAGGATGAGCAGGTGCCATTTGAGGCAAACGGACATGAGATCTATCGGAGACTTCAGAAGCTGGGCGTTCCGTCAAAGCTGAAAACAGTACAGCACGGACTGCACGGTCTGGGACTGGGCGAGGACAGCGAGGCGGAAGGCTGGCTGGACGAGGCTGTGGAGTACTGGAGGTCTTAACAGGACGAAAAGGGGATTACCTCTCAGGACGAAGAAAAGTGGGATGCCTGAATATAAAAATAGGTCGGATTGTAAAAAAAAATGTACATGGAGTATTTGACATCGTTTCGATAAAATAGACAGTAAGAGAAAGTCCGCGCCGTGCCGGCGGGGCAGCGACTGCGGATGAAGAGCAGGAGGAAAAAATATGATCAAGTATAAAGAAAATCCGTTTTATTTAACTGATGAACAGGTGAAATGGGTGGAGGACACTTACGCTTCCATGACAAAGGAGGAGAAGATCGGACAGCTGTTCTGTCCCATTGTTTTCACGAAGGATGAGCAGGAACTGAAAGATCTGGTGAATAACAGTCATATCGGCGGCATGCTCTACAGAGAGGGACCTGGCGAGGAACTGCGCCAGGCGCATAAGGTTCTTCAGGACAACTCAAAGATCCCGCTTCTGACTGCGTCCAATCTGGAATACGGCGGAAACGGCTCCGCTGTAGAGGGAACGTATTTCGGACGGGAGATGCTGGTAGCGGCCACAGGCGATACGGAGAAGGCATATCAGCTCGGAAAAGTCAGCTGCAGCGAGGGGGCAGCGGTCGGCGTAAACTGGTCCTTTGCCCCGGTAGTGGACCTGGACCGGAACTATCACAACCCGATCACAAATGTCCGCACATTCGGAGACGACCTTCAGACTGTGATCGATATGGGAAAGGCATACATCCGCGCAGCGAAAGAAGAAGACGTGGCAACCTCGGTGAAACATTTCCCGGGAGACGGAGTGGACGAGAGGGACCAGCATCTTCTGACCAGCGTGAATTCCTTATCCTGTGAGGAGTGGGACGCTTCATACGGGAGGATCTATGAGGAGATGATCGAGGCAGGGACACTGACGGTCATGGCAGCGCACATTGCCATGCCTGCGTATGAAGAGAAGTATGACGGAAAGAAATGCGAGCGGATCATACCGGCGACCCTTTCCAAAAACCTTCTGACCCATCTGCTCCGTGAGAAACTGGGATTCAACGGGCTGATCACCACGGACGCCACACCAATGGTAGGATTCTGCAGCGCTATGGACAGGGAGACAGCAGTGCCTCTAAGCATTGAGAACGGCTGTGATATGTTCCTCTTTAACCGGAATATGGAAGAGGATTTCCGGTTTATGACAGAAGGGTACGAGAAAGGAATCCTCTCCGAGGAACGTCTCGAGGAGGCGGTAAAACGGATCCTTGCGACAAAAGCGGCGCTCCATCTCCCGGAGAAACAGAAAGAGGGCACTCTGGTGCCGGATGCTTCCGCTCTTGAGATCCTGAACTGTGAGAAGCATGACACATGGGCAAAGGAGTGCGCGGACCAGGGCGTGACGCTGGTGAAGGATACACAGAACCTTCTTCCCATTAGCCCGGAGAAACATAGAAGAATCCTCCTGGAACTCATGGGCGATTTCCCGTCAAACGAGAGAGTGCTCGCATCCTTTAAAGACCGTCTGGAAAAAGAAGGATTCGAAGTGACGGTATATCAGAATGAAGGCTTTGAGGTCATGGAAGATTCTGTGACAAACTTCAAGAGTAAATACGATCTGGTATTCTATGTGGCGAACATCGAGACCGCATCCAACAAGACTGTATCCCGGTTGAACTGGCACACCATGTTCGGACTCGGGAACAACATGCCCTGGATGGTACATGAGGTTCCGGCGTTGTTCGTCAGTGTAGGAAATCCCTATCATCTGCTTGACGCACCGATGGTCAGGACTTTTGTGAACGGATACTGCAATTCGGAGTATGTGATCGAAGCAGTGATCGACAAACTCCTTGGAAGAAGCGAGTTTAAGGGGAACTCTCCCATCGATCCGTTCTGCGGAAAGATCGACCTGGCGCTGTAGAATACAGAATAAGAAAGGAAGAAGCAGATGAAGATAACACAGTTAAAGATCAACGGGGTCACAGATCCGGTGGGATATACTCTGGACAAAGTGATCTGTTCCTGGAAAGTGGAGGAGACAGAGAGTCAGGAGCAGACAGATGCAAAGATCCAGGTAAGCGCGTCGGAAGATTTTTCTGATATCCTCTGGGAAAAGGAAGGAGAAGAGCTGGATCAGACAGGTACGGTCATTGATATAGGATTAAAGCCGCGGACCGGCTATTGGTACCGCGTCCATGTCACAGGGGACAGGGGAGATTCTGCTGTCGGGACCGGATATTTTGAGACCGGGAAGATGGATGAGGAGTGGAAAGCCCAGTGGATCTCTCCGGCAAAGGAGGATGACTTCCACCCTGTCCTGAGAAAATCCTTCGTGGCGGATCGTCCGGTGAAGCGGGCAAGGCTTTACGCCACCGGAGTGGGCGTGTTTGAGGCTTATTTGAACGGAGAAAAGCTGGGAGAAGAGTATCTGGCTCCCTATATCAACAATTATGAGACGAATATCCAGACATTTACATTTCCAGTGGATGTGAAAGCGGGAGAGAACTGCCTGGAATTCCTTCTTGGCAAAGGATGGTACATGGGCACCTTCGGACTGGAAGGACAGTCTGAAAATTACGGAGACAGAATGGCGGCGATCGGAGAACTTCATCTGGAGTATGAGGACGGCACAGAGGAATGTATCTGTACCGACGGGACATGGCAGTACCGTGGTTCCGACATTGAAGAGTCAGGGATCTATTTCGGAGAGATCCTGAACCGGCTTCTCTGGGACGGGAAAGAGAATGCCTGGAAACCGGTGGAAGTGCTGACAGCTCCGGAGATGGAGGCGGGAACAAAGAACCTGATAAAATCCCATCTCATGGACCGCCTGAGCCTTCCAGTCATCGAGAAAGAAGAGGTGACTGTAAAGGAGATCATCCACACTCCGGCGGGTGAGACAGTACTTGACATGGGGCAGAACTTTGCCGGATTCATGGAGTTTCAGTCACATCTTCCGAGAGGTGCGAGGGTGACGCTGGATTTTGGTGAGATCCTGCAGAACGGCAATTTCTACAACGGGAACTACCGGGAGGCAGAGTCGCAGTTTATCTATGTCTCTGACGGGAGGCCGGAGATCGTACATCCTCACTTTACCTTTTACGGATTCCGGTATGTGAAGGTGACCGGATGGGAGGGAGAACTCCGGAAAGAAGATTTCACGGGAAAGACACTCTATTCGGATCTTCAGCGCACCGGATATATCCATACCTCCAACGAAAAGATCAACCGTCTCTATGAGAATACAGTATGGGGAATGAGATCAAACTTCCTGGACATGCCCACGGACTGCCCTCAGAGAAATGAACGTCTGGGATGGACCGGGGACGCCCAGGTGTTCTCCCCCACTGCAAGTTATCACATGGATACGCGTGCCTTCTTCCACAAGTTTGTCAAGGATCTGAGAGATGAGCAGAAGTTCCTTGACGGCGCCATCCCCAACTATGTGCCGAACATCGGACACAAGGACGATGCGGGAAGCGTCTGGGGAGATATCGGCACCTTCCTTCCGTATACACTCTACAGATATTATGGAAGTCTGGAAGAACTGGAATACTGTTATCCCATGATGAAGGACTGGGTGGACTATATCGACCGGAAAGACGGAGAGCGGGGAGAGAAACATTATCTGTTCGACTTTGGATTCCATTTTGGAGACTGGCTTGCCCTGGACGGACCGACCCAGGAGAGTTTTAAGGGGAGCACGGACGATACCTATATCGCATCCATGTATTATTGTCAGTCAGTGAAGATCGTGAAAGAGGCTGCGCAGAAGCTGGGGAAAACAGAGGATGCCGTGCGGTATGCAGCCCTTGAGGAAAGGATCCGCGACGCGATCCTCAGGGAATACTTTACGCCGAATGGAAGACTGGCGATGAACACACAGGCTTCCTATGTCATTGCCCTGAAGTTCGGGATCTATATCGACCGGGAGCGCACCATCAGTGAGTTCCGGGAGCGGCTGAAAAAGGACGGGAACCAGATCAAATGCGGTTTTGTCGGGGCTCCTCTCCTGTGTACCGTCCTTGCGGAAGCCGGACTCTATGAACTGGCTTACGACCTTCTGCTCAGGGAAGGATTCCCAAGCTGGCTGTACAGCGTCAACCTGGGAGCTACTACCATCTGGGAGAGATGGAACTCTGTCCTTCCGGACGGGACCATCAGTCCCACAGGTATGAACTCTCTGAACCACTATTCCTACGGCTCTGTCATGGAGTTTGTGTACGGCTATGCAGCAGGGATACGCCCTGTGGAACCGGGATTTAAGAAGGCGGTGATCGCACCCCATCCGGATATCCGTCTGCCGAAGATCGAGTGCAGCTACGATTCCGTCAGCGGAAAGTATGTCTGCAATTTTGAGATATGTAAGGATGGCAAGCTGAAGGTGCATGTGGAGATCCCGTTCGGATGTACGGCACAGGTGGAACTGCCGGACTATGAGGAAGGTGTTCAGACACTGAAAGCAGGATCCTATGAATTTGAATATATGCCCACAAGAGATTACATCCATCCCTATGGCTGGGACACCACGCTCTGCCGGATCGGACAGGATGAGAGGGCGCTCGGGATCCTTGCGAAATATGCGCCGCCTCTTGCGGGAATGGCGAAGGCAGGAGACCCGGAATTCGGATTTGAGACGCTGGAAGTGGTATCGCACCTTGGATTTCTTCCCTTTGATCCGGAACAGCTTAAGACTGCGGTAAAGGAACTGGAGAAACTGACGGTGAAATGAAAGGAACGATCGGATATGAAAGAGCCATCACTGGAGAAGATCTTTGGAAATTATACAGCATGGGAGGCAAAGGAGGGCACTTGGTTCATCAATTTCATGAACGGCAGTGAAAATATGTATCTGCTGGAAGGAAAAGAGAAGGCCCTTCTCCTGGATACGGGCTACGGCGCAGGAAATCTGCGTGCCTTTGTGGAGAAGCTGACAGATAAGCCTGTCATCGTGGCAAACACCCATTATCACCCGGACCATGCGGCGGGAAACGGGGAGTTTGAGGAGGCATATATGAGCGAAGGCGCGCTCATAGACGCGCCTTCTGTGGAAGCGCCGGGGGCGGTGCCGTTTGATATCACAAAACTTCCCCATCCGGATCATAAGAAGATCTGGCTGAGAGACGGGGACCAGATCGATCTGGGAGACCGGGTGATCGAAGTGATCGAAGCGAAACCCGCCCACTGCAACAGCAGCCTGTTCTTCCTTGACAGGAAGGAGAGGATGTTCTTCTGCGGGGATGATCTGGAGTCGGCACAGGTCATGATGTTTGATAATTCCAACAATCCGGAGGCGCCTTACGACGTGAGGGAACGTCTGGAAAATCTGAGGAGCAATTCTCTGAGGATGAAGGAACTTGGGACAGAATATGACTGGCTTCTGCCCAACCACAATGGATTCCCTATCGCGAAAAGCTATATCGACGACTATATCGGACTGGTGGACGCAGTGTTTGGCGGGACGGCCGTGATCGAGGACAAGCTGGACCATCCTTTTGTGGAGATGGACCCGAAGGCGCCCGAACTTTGCCGGGTGAGGCATAGGAAAGCAAGTATCTTTATCAAAAAAGCAGAAGTCATGAAAGTTTACGGAAAAGGAGAATGAGCATGAAAGCATTTATTTTTGACCTTGACGGTGTGATCGTATTCACGGACAAATTTCACTATCAGGCGTGGAAGAAGATGGCAGACGGAATGGGGATCTATTTTGACGAGAAGATCAATAACCGTCTGCGCGGGGTGAGCCGTGCGGAGAGCCTTGAGATCATTCTGGAGCGCTATGAGGGGGAGCCCCTCTCTGCTGAGAGAAAAGCGGAACTGATGGAGGAGAAGAACAATACCTACAGGGAACTCCTCTCCACCATGACCCCCGCAGATGTGACCGATGAGGTGAGGAATACACTGAAAGAACTCCATGAGAGAGGATGTAAGCTTGCCATAGGCTCATCCAGCAAGAATGCAAAGTTCATTCTGGAAAAGGTAGAGCTTCTGGACGCTTTTGACGCCATCTCCGACGGAAACAATATTACCCATTCCAAGCCGGATCCGGAGGTGTTCTCAAAGGCAGGAGAGTTCCTGGGTGAGAAGCCGGACAACTGCATCGTAGTGGAGGACGCCTACGCAGGGATTGATGCTGCGAAGGCTGCGGGAATGACCGCGGTAGGCATCGGGGACGCATCCGGCTATGACAAGGCGGATGTGAAGATCCGGACATTCTCAGAGCTTTTGAAGCTGGTGTAGCGTGCAGGAGGATCCGGGCGGGCAATCCCGCAGTAGAAGGATATGCGGCAGAGCGCCCGGTACAGGGAATACGCCGGGCAGAGAGGAAGGAAGGAAGACAATGACATATTATAAGACGGAGAAGATGGACGGATATTACCGGATCGGCAGCCCGGAGGGAGTGTTCTGCTATCTGGTGGAAGGAACGGAGAAAGCAGCCCTGATCGATACCGGATACGGATACGGGGACCTGAAGGGAGCGGTGCGCGCGATCACGGACAAACCACTTCTGATCTTCGACACGCACGGGCATCTGGATCACACCTGCGGAAACGGTCTGTTTGAGGAACCCTGCTATATCGGGGAGAAGGATATGAAGCTGTGCAGGAGACATACTTCCATGGAAATGAGAAAGGACAGCGTGGAGCGGGCAAAACACAGCATCGATTATGAGACCGGGAAGGAATTCAACGGGCTTCCGGAAGGATTCGACGAGGAAGAGTTCCTCTCAAGAGGATGCGAAAACCTTGTCCCGGTGAAGGAGGGAGATACCTTCGATCTGGGCGGAGCGACTCTGAAAGTTTATGAGACGCCGGGGCACACGCAGGGCGGGATCTCGCTTCTGTATGAGGAGAAGAATCTGCTCTTTATCGGAGACGCCACCGGATTCTTTGTGTGGCTGTTTTCCGACGAGACCACGGATCTGGATACCTATGTGGCGGCGGTGCAGAAGATGTATGATCTGAACTGCGACGGATATCTTGGAGGACATAATCCGCAGACGATCCAAAGAGAGGAACTGCCCCGATATATCCGGGCGGCACGGGAGGCGGACTATGACAGTGGACAGCCCTTCCAGGCGTTTTTCGGGATGGAGTTTGAGCCCCGGGTATGCGCTCTGGACGGGATGACCCTGGACGATATGTTCAAGCCCGGATTCGCTTCCGTCGTAATTGGAAAAGATAAAAGAAAGCAGAGGAATTGATGATGTATACAGAAGTTTTTCGTTTATATGAAGACAGGGAAGATGTGACGCTGACTGCTTATGTGATCAATGAAAAAGGCGAGATGCACGCCCAGGGAAAACGCCCGGCGGTTCTGATCTGCCCCGGAGGCGGATACTTTAGCTGCTCTGACAGGGAAGCGGAGCCGGTGGCAATGCAGTTTGCGGCTATGGGATATCATACGTTCGTCCTGCGGTATTCCACATATACCCAGGGCAGGGATGAATTCCCGGATGTCTTCGGAAAATCGATCGAACCCAATCCGATGACGAAACATCCCGCGCCGGTGAGAGAGATCGGTATGGCAATGCTGTTTATCCGAAAACACAGTGACGAGTGGGCGGTTGACATGGATCATGTGGCGGTCTGCGGATTCTCCGCCGGAGCCCACAACACGGCGATGTACGGCGTATACTGGGACAAGCCCCTGGTGACAGAATATCTGGGTGTGGACAAGGAGATGATCCGCCCGGCAGCTCTTATCCTGGGATATACACTCAGCGATTATATCTATATGCGTGAAGCGACCTTTGATAATCCCATGGATGCGGATTTCTTTAAGGGATCCAATACGGCATTCCTGGGAGAGCCGGAGCCGGATGAGGAGACCCTCAGAAGTGTCAGCCCGGCAAGGCTTGTGACGGATCAGACGCCGCCGACTTATCTGTGGGCGACTTCCGAGGATACCATGGTTCCGGTACAGCACAGCATCCGCATGGCGCATGCGCTGGCAGATCACAAGGTGCCTTTCGAGATGCATATCTTCGAGCAGGGACCGCACGGGCTGAGCGTGTCCACCCAGGCTTCGGCAGTGTCGAAGTCCCAGATCTATCCGGACGCCGCAAAATGGGTAGGACTCGCGGGGGCATGGCTCCAGAAGCGGTTTGCGTTGGATCTGCCGGAAAAGACTCCTTTTGAGGAGATGCTGGAAAAGGGCGCGATATAAGAGAACATTTTTATTCTCCGCGGTGCTGCCGGACTGCGGACCAGACAAGTAAGAACAGAGAGAGAAACGCTGCTCCCAGGCAGGGGAAATAGATCCCTGCCGGAAGGAGTGCGATGGCAGGATGACTGCATATACACAGGACGACAAACAGGATGAGTATGATGGTACTGAGGATGATATAAGCCGGATTCCGGTTTTCATGGACTTCTGCATGTATAGTCCTTGAACTGAGAAGCTCCAGCGCATGCAGGAGTTCTTTTTCTTTGTCATAGCCCTTTGAAAAGACGTACGTCTGCCGGCTCAGACGGTTTCCGGGCAGTTCCACATGGCAGATCATGGAATAGGTCTTCCGGTTTTCTTTGATTTTTTCCACTGACAGGATCCTCGGCTCCAGCCCCTGCAGTGACCTCTCCTGGGAGAGATATTTCTCCAGGACGCCTCCTGGCGAGAGCATGTTGTTCAGAACTTTCTGTGTCTTGAAAGTCATGGTGACAAATCCAAGGATACCTCTGCGGAAGGCGGCATATTTCCGTGCGTCTGAGATATAAATATCTCCGTTCCGGTCCTGGCAGAAGACGAGGGCGTCCCTTAGAGAACGTCTTCCTGTTCTCACTGCGGTCCAGATCAGAAAAGCTGTTGCGGCGATACATGCTGCGAAAGACAGGATTTCCATGGGAAGATCCAGATAAGCGCCGAGAAAAATGCTCCCGGTGATCAGGCAGATGGCGAGCAGCAAGCTGACTAGGACAGGCAGAAGGACTCTCGCCGCGTAGTGATTTTTCTTTTTCATATTTTCTGATATCCAGATTTTCATAATACGATCCCTTACTTTTTTATATATTACGTGACAATTTCTTGATGCTTTGAACCTGTATGGGCAGATCAGAAAAGAACTGCCGAAGTCTCTGAAGATCACGATAGAAAAAGGAGCGGATGGAATATCATAAAAGGGAAAACATCTTCTCCAGTCCAAACCGTTTTTCGTCTTCCAGCATCTTCTCCATACGGTATTTATTAAAATCGGAGTGTTCGATCTCACGGGAGAATTTCTGGGCAATGGAGATGACATCGGCAGAAGAGGTCTTCTCCGGATCCCGGAGCCATCCGGCTCTTACCAGTTCCCGGATCAGGATGGTGCAGGCAAAGGAAAATTTTATCTTTCCGTAAGCATTTTCACTGTATACTGCGCCGCAAAAGTAGGTGAAGACAAAGTACACCATGAGCTGCTCGGCGGTGATATCAGAAAAGAGATCACGGAAACCGTCTGCTTCCGCGGCCAAGAGAGCAGGGAAGCTATCCAGGGTCTCTCTGGCATTACGGAGGCGTGTCTTCCACTCCGGTCGGAGGACCTCCATCTGGTTCAGGATCACAAAGAGGCTTCCGGCAGTCCGGGCACGGATATTCTGGTGAGAAGCATCCGCATCCAGATCATCAAGGCGCTTTTCGAACCAGGACCAGACTGTGGGAGATCCATAACGCGAAAGAAGGCTGTCCACGTCAAACAGGGCGTTCCTGTCGATCCGTTCCTGCAGGTCATGAGCCAGTGCAAGGACAATGGCGGCTCTCACACGGAAGGGATGTTCACGGTCCTGCAGGATGCGCAGGATCAGTGTCCTTGTATCCGTGAGTTTGGTGAACAGGAAGAAATCAAATCCAGGATAGGTTTCCTCTTTTGAGGGGATATCTGCATCGAGAAAACGGACCGGTTCCTCACTCCCGAGTATCAGTTCTGCGGCGGCGGGGCAGGAGAGAGACAGGGAAATCTCCCGAAGCCCCTCAAACTCCTCGATATGTCTGGGGTAAGTGCGGCAGGTCCTGCAGAATGCCTTTTCTCCGCCGCCCTCCAGATAGAGGTCGCAGAGCCCGTCCTCATTTAAAAAGGCGCATCTGTCGCCGTATTGCCTGAAACACCCGGTATCCCGGTCAATCTCATTTTTCAGCCGGGCACCGATGCCGCCCTTTGTCTTTCTGTATCGCCTTAATGAGGCTGTATCGATCTGGATCTGCCATCCGGCACAGCAGGTGTCCGGGCAGGAGCCTCCGGTACAGTGGAATCTTTTGTAATAATGTGGGACTGTATAATGCATGTCGAAGCCTTCTTTCCATAGTTGGTCATAAAAATCATTATAATTGTGGATCGGGGAAAAGACAACCGTTAAGAGATATATAAAGACAGGGCAAAGGCGGGGACCAAAAAAGCTGTGGATCACACCACAGCTTTTTTGATTCCCGCTGCGCCTGCAGGCGCATGGCGGAATGTATCGTCGTCACAGAGAACTGTGATCTTCCAGGTCAGAAATTCAAAAACTTCTCTGAATTGTAATAGCAGATCCCGGCGATCATCTGTTTTAAGTATTCCATATCCTTCGGATACTCGCCGTTGTCGACCTTTCTTCCTACATACTCGCAGAGGATGCGGCGGAAATACTCGTGGCGCGGGAAGGAGAGGAAGCTTCTGGAGTCTGTCAGCATTCCGATGAATGTGGACAGAAGACCTGTGTGTGCCAGTGCCTCCATCTGCTGTTCCATACCGTATTTGTGATCGCAGAACCACCATGCGCTTCCGAGCTGGACTTTTCCTCTGTATCCTTTGGAGTTGCTCTGGAAGTTTCCTGCCATTGCAGCGAGCATATCTGCATCCTTCGGGTTGAGGTAGTAGAGGACAGTCTTGGGGAGTTCGTCTGTCTTGTCCACCTCATTGAGAAGGGCAGAGATCTGCGGTGCAAAGCAGAAATCATTCAGGCTGTCAAGTCCGGTATCCGGTCCCAGTTTCTCAAACAGGCGGGTGGAGTTGTTGCGGATCGCTCCGATATGGAGCTGCATGACAAGATCCCGCTTGCAGTATTCTTTTCCAAGTTCGGTCAGAAGGAATGCGCGGTACTGTGCTCCCTCCTCGTTGGTCGGGAGTACGCCTTCCATACGTTTCTTAAAGACGGCGTCTGCCTCCTCGTATGTTGCCGGGCGATAGAAGTCGCCTTCCAGGCTGTGGTCCGTGATGCGGCATCCGCAGGAGCAGAAGTAGTCCAGACGCTCTTTCAGAAGATCCAGAAGGTCGGAGAGCGCTGTGATGGATTTGCCGTATTTTTCAGCGGCATTGTTGATGTAATCCGGGAAATCCGGTTTGTCGATCGCCATCGCCTTCTCCGGACGGAAGGTGGGGTATACGCCCAGGTCGATCCCCTGTTCTTTTATGCTGCGGTGTGCTGCAAGGTCGTCCATAGGATCATCCGTGGTACACAGGATGCGGACATTCTGCTTTTTGAGGAGACCTCTCGCGGAGAATGCCGGATCAGCCAGCTGGCGGTTGCATTCCTCCCAGATCTGGTCTGCTGCAGCAGGGGTAAGTGTGTCGTAGATCTGGAAGTACCGTGCCAGTTCGAGATGGGTCCAGTGATAAAGCGGGTTGCCAAACGCGTTCTGGACGGTCTCTGCCCAGGCATTGAACTTATCCCTGGGATCTCCGTTTCCTGTGACAAGTTCCTCCGGGATCCCGTGAGCGCGCATCGCACGCCATTTGTAATGGTCTCCGCCCAGCCATGCCTCTGTGATCGTGGAGAAACGCTTGTCTTCCAGGATCTCGTTTGGGTTCAGATGGTTGTGGAAATCCAGGATCGGAAGATTTTCCGCTGCCTCGTGATAGAGCTCGCGTCCTGTTTCAGAGTTCAGAAGAAAATCTTCGTGTATAAAATGTTTCATGGTTTTACCTCCTTCTTATATGAGAGTATTCGCTAATCATATTTTAGATCAAAAGCCGGACGAGGACAATGACGGGATTGCTTTAAAGTAGTACGAAAATTGTTCCGGTACTATCCTGTGAGGATACGGCTTTTTCTTCTATCGTGCCATTTCTGGCTGAGGTCCGGTACTCTTGTGTGAACGGATCAGGTTCTCGATCTCTTTCAGGTCGGAGGAGGGGAGGTCGCCGGGGATCGTGTTCTTGACCGCGCTGGTGGCATTCCCGATCTCCAGAGCTCTCTGGCAGTCGTTGTAGTCGGAGAGCAGTCCGTAGAGAACGCCTGATACATAGGCGTCGCCGCTGCCGATCCGGTCTACCACTTCAATGTTGTGGTACGGCTCCTCCTCATAGAAGCGGTCGCTTCGGGCATCGTAGATAATGGATCCGAAGGTGTGGATCTTCGGGCTGTGTACGATACGCTGGGTGGACGCTACTATCGAGATCGGATACTCCGAGGTGAAACTCTTCATGATGCTCTTTGCATCCCCGTCTTTCAGGAAGGTGAGACGGGCTGTCTCCTCAGAGCAGAAGAAGATGTCCACATAGGGCAGGATCTTTTTGATGCATTCTCTTGCCTGGTCTCCGCTCCAGAGGTTGCCGCGGAAATTTACGTCGAAAGAGATGACGGCTCCGTTCTCCTTGAACCTGCGGATCATCTCCATGCCGGTCATGCAGCACTGCGGGCTGAGAGCGAGCGTAATCCCGCTGGTATGGAAACATCTGGTGGAAGCAAACAGAGAATCGTCAAAATCGTCGATGGAGATATTGTTGATGGTGGAGTGTTTCCGGTCATAGACGACTCCGGGTTTTCTCGGATACGCGCCATTCTCGTAAAAATAGATACCGAGACGGGCATCGGGAGAACTGTCATAGACAAGATAGTCGTCGCTCACACCGCAGAAACGGATCTGGTTTTTGGCATATGTACCGATATCGTTTGCGGGAAGTTTGGAGATAATGCCGGTCCGAAGACCCAGGAGGGAGACGCCGGATACCACGTTCAATTCCGCACCGCCGACCTGTTCCTGGAGGGTTCCGCCTCTGACAAGACGCTCGTTTCCCGGAGGAGAGAGACGCAGGAGAACTTCGCCGAGTGACAGAAGATCAAAAGATTTGTTCATAAGAGTACCTCCTTATAAGGATAAATTTGAATATAATTGTGGGGATGCTACATGGCAGAAAGCATCCCCTTTTTTAAGGCTTGGATCTATATATGGTTTTACGTCATCAGAATTGGGTTATCTCTGGACACGTCCGGAAGCATCTCCGCCGGCAAGCTTTAAGACTTCGTCCATGGATACCATGTTGAAATCTCCCTCGATGGAGTGCTTCAGGCAGGAAGCCGCAACAGCGAACTCGATCGTGTTCTGAGAATCATAGCCGTTTAAGCATGCGCAGATCAGACCGCCTCCGAAGCTGTCACCGCCGCCTACACGGTCAACGATATGCATTGTATATTTTTTGCTGAAGTAGAAATCATTTCCATCATACAGCATAGCAGACCACTTGTTGTCGTTTGCAGAGATGGACTCGCGGAGTGTGATCGCCACTTTGGAGAAACCGAAGCGGTCAGCAAGCTGTTTTGCAACATCCTTGTAGCCCTCGTGGTTTACTTCACCCTTTGTAACGTCTGTGTCAGCAGCTTTGATGCCGAATACGTCGGCTGCATCCTCCTCGTTTGCGATGCAGACGTCAACATATTTGCAAAGCTCGCCCATGACCTGTCCGGCTTTCTCTTTGGACCACAGCTTGTTGCGGTAGTTCAGATCGCAGGAGACAGTGAGACCTGCTTCTTTTGCAGCCTTACATGCGTCGAGGCAGATCGCAGCGACCTCATCGTTGAGTGCCGGTGTGATGCCTGTGAAGTGGAACCACTCAGCTCCGTCAAAGATCTCTTTCCAGTTGAAGTCTTCCCTGGACGCTGTCGCGATGGAAGAACCTGCGCGGTCGTAGATGACTTTGGACGGACGCTGGGAAGCGCCTTTTTCCAGAAAGTAGATCCCGACTCTGTCGCCGCCGCGGGCGATATAAGAAGTATCTACACCGTATTTTCTCAGAGAGTTGACAGCAGCCTGCCCGATCTCGTGTTTCGGGAGTTTTGTGACGAATTTTGCGTCAAACCCGTAATTCGCAAGAGAAACTGCCACGTTCGCCTCACCGCCGCCGTAAGTTGCGCCGAATGTATCAGCCTGAACGAAACGATAATATCCTTCCGGTGCGAGACGCAGCATGATCTCGCCAAATGTGATTACTTTTTTTGCCATTTTTATTTACCTCTGCTTTCTTTTACGATTTCAACCGCTTCTTTGACAAGTTCTTTGATCTTATCGAACTCGCCTGCTTTTACAAGATCCCCTTTTACCATCCAGCTTCCGCCACATGCGAGGATCCGGTCGTATGCAAGATAATCTCTTACATTCTTCGGATTGATCCCGCCTGTAGGCATGAACTTCATTCCCACATAGGGAGCTGCGATCGCCTTGATATATGCGAGACCGCCTGCCTGTTCAGCCGGGAAGAATTTTACGACTTCAAGCCCGTTCTCGATCGCCTGTTCAACGTCGCTGGGATTTGCACATCCCGGGGTGATAAGGATCCCCTTTTCTACACAGTATTTTACGATCTTCGGATTAAGTCCCGGACTTACGATGAATTTTGCTCCGGCAGCTACAGCACGGTCTACCTGTTCCGTAGTAAGTACGGTTCCGGCTCCGACGAGCATGTTCGGGAATTTTTCTGTCATAATACGGATGGACTCCTCAGCG
Organism: Candidatus Mediterraneibacter intestinavium; assembly: GCA_019119205.1. Classification (GTDB taxonomy): domain Bacteria; phylum Bacillota; class Clostridia; order Lachnospirales; family Lachnospiraceae; genus Mediterraneibacter; species Mediterraneibacter intestinavium. The sequence continues at coordinate 11,796 of DWXK01000040.1, read as the reverse complement.
GCATCTGTGCGGAAGGTCACCTCCGCGCAGGGAAGTCCGCCGTCGCACAGTGCCTGTGCGAGAGGTTCTGCGTCTTTCGCATCATTCAGGACAACAACAGGAACAATACCGATCTCTTCAATTTGTTTTAAGACTTCGTTCATTTTTACCTCTCCTTAAAGTTTCATAATATGAAATAGAGTTTTATAATGTGACCTATCTAATTACAAGTATACTACCGGACCGTGAAAAGTCAAGTCTATAATTTTATGAATTTTTCGCACGATATTTTGATGGTGTCGGGGGGATTGATTTGGCTTGAGAATTGTGGTACGATAGTTCCATAATATGAAACTTTGATATCGGATAATGGGAGGGCGATAGAATGACGGAAGAAAAAAATCCGATCCAGGTAGCGGACAGGCTTTTTGGAGCGCTGGAATTTCTGGTGGAGAGCGGCGGCGCAGGGCTGATGGAAACCAGTGAGGTGCTGGGGCTCAACAAGAGTACTACGCACCGCGTACTGAATTCTCTTATTTATATGGGGTATGCCAGACAGAATGAGATGAACGGCAGATATGAACCGTCTCTTAAACTTGTTGATATGGCGGGGAGGATCATGAGCAACATCGATATCGTTCATGTGGTCCGGCCATACCTGAGAAAGCTGATGAGCCAGGCGGAGGAAACTGTCCACTTTGTGGAGCGGGAGGGAACAGATGCCGTATATATAGACAAGGTGGAAGCGCCGAGAAACGGGATCCAGATGGTCTCGCGGATCGGGAGCAGGATCCCGCTGTACTGTTCCGGGGTGGGAAAGGCGATCGCGGCGGATCTTGACAGAGAAGAACTGGAAGCGATCTGGAAGAGCAGCAGCATCACTGCGCTGACACCGCACACGATCACAGATCTTGAGGCCTACTGTGAAGAACTGGAAGATGTGCGGAAAAACGGATATGCCATTGATAATGAAGAGAACGAAGCTGGAGTCCGCTGTATCGCGGTGAGTCTCAGAGACTACATCGGAAGAGTGAGGTACGCCTTCAGTATCTCCGCGCCGGTGAGCAGGATGGACGATGAGAGGATGCGGCATCTGGCGAAATGCATACTGGAGACAAAAGAGCAGATAGAAAAAAAGATCTGTCCCTGAGAGAACGGGGCAGATCTTTTATGTTCGGATATAAAAAACTGTGGGTGCTGCTCCGGGATATACAGGAAATGTGCAGGGCGCATCCGGTCAGTGGGCGGAGAACATGATACTCTTCTGATACTGTTTCGGAGACAGACCGTAGGTGCGTTTGAACACCCGGATAAAATAGTTGATGTCATTGTATCCGCAGGCGGTGGCAATGGCGGTGATCGGGAGGGCGGAGGAATTGATCAGTGTGATCGCCTTGCGCATCCGGACCTGATGGATGAAATCTGTCAGCGTAACGCCCGTTTCCTTTTTGAACAGGTTTGACAGATATGTCTTGGACATATTGAACATACCGGCAAAATAGTTCAGGTTCAGATCTTCCGTATAATGGAAATCTATGTAGGAGATGATCTCTTTTGTCACCGCAGAATAGCCTTTCATGGCATGATTTTTTACGAGAAGGCAGTATTTGTGGATCATCTCGCTGGAGAGTGCGTTCACATCGGACAGGGAACTCACCTCATTGATCAGGACCGCGAACTTGGTGGAAAGGTCGTCGATATACAGCGGGTGTACACCGCCTGCTTCGACAGCTTTCTCATCCGGTCTGGTAGGAGGACTGATCACAATGGTCGGCTACACAGAAGCGACGGCGTTTGATCCGGACGTAACGCTGGGGATCTTCCGTATTTCCTGTATCGTTCCGCTGATCGGATTTGTTCTCGTGGCTCTTGCGCTCATCTTTGTATATCCGCTGAGCAAAGCGAAAGTAGACGCGAACGTTGCTTATCTGAGAGCAAAAAGAGAAGGGAAAAAATAAATGATCAGATCTTTTATCGATCAAAAGAAAGTACCGGCCAGCTGACCGGTACTTTCTTTGTCTTAGTATGCCCGAACTGCCCTCAGAGCAGTGAGAAAGATTCCTTCTCTTCTCCGATGTGTTCCAGGAATTCCTTCAAAAATTTTTCGGCGGCCTTGGAGAAGACCTGGTACTTTTTGCAGACGAGATAGGGAGAGGACCTCAATTCGGGGGCAAGGGGGCGGAAACAGAGAGAGGATTCGCCGGTGACATTGATAAGCTTGTCAAAGCAGAGGGCATATCCTACGCCTTCATCTACGAGCAGGGAGCCGTTGAAGATCAGGGTATATGTGGCCGCAATGTTCAGTTTAGAGAGATCACGGCGAAGCCATGATGCCAGCGCACTGTCTGCTGTTTCCTGGCGGGAGATGATCAGCGGTTTATCCCAGAGATCCTCCGGTGTGATCGATGATTTTTCCGCGAGAGGAGAGTCCCGGCGCATGAGGACGCCCCAGATATCATCCCCCGGGATCCTGACGGCATCATACCTGGACAGATCAACAGAATCATAGAGGATCCCAAAATCGATGAGTCCTTTGTCCAGCTGTTCCATCACGAAAGATGAATTCCCGCTGGAAATGTGGCAGCGGATCTCGGGGTATCTGCTTCGGACCGCACGGGCAGTCTTCGCGGCAAGGCGCATCGTGTCTGTCTCCCCGGCGCCGATATAGACATCTCCGACAATGGATTTATCTGACAGCATGATCTCATTTTCTGCCTTCCTCACCAGATCCAGTATCTCTTCCGCGCGTTTGCGCAGTATCATTCCTTCCTCGGTGAGGAGCACCTTTCGGGATCCTTTTGTCCCCCGGATCAGCAGCTGTTTTCCGAGCTCTTCCTCCATATGTTTAAGCTGTGTTGACAGTGTGGGCTGAGACAGGTGAAGGGAATCGGCAGCCTTTGAGATGCTCTGTTCTCTTGCTACTGCAAGAAAATATTGAAGGACGCGAAGCTCCATGTCAATTCCTCCTTTCGAATGAGTGTATCTGATCTTCCGGTATTGTCTTAGGTCAAGGACGGACCGGTCGTCGATCGTCAACAGAGTTTTATAAAAATGCTTTGGTTTATTCTATCATACGGCACGCATAGTTTTCAACTATGGTAAATGATAGCATATAAATAATTGCTATTTTATCAAACGAGTGCTAAAGTTAAGACAGAACAAAGAACGAAGGATGCTGTTATAAGATCGTCATTACCAGAAGGCATGGAAAAACATGTGTTACAGGTATTTGAAATGAAAATGACAGAGAACTATAATATTGAATGGATCAAGGAGGAGTTTGATATGAAGATGATCACAGGTCAGAGTTTTGATGAGGAGAGAGCTCTTTATGGGAGCAGAGGCGTGCATCTGAAAGGATGTGCTTTTGACGGACCGGCAGATGGTGAGAGCGCACTGAAAGAGAGCGGCGATATCATTGTGGAAGAGACATTCTGCAATCTGAGATATCCGTTCTGGCATGACCACGGGCTTCAGATCACAGACTGTGAGATGACAGAACTCTGCCGGGCTGCGCTCTGGTATTCCGACAGAGTGCGTATCACAGGGACAAAGATGCACGGGATCAAGGCACTTCGGGAGTGCAGTGACGTGACTGTGGAGGACTGCGACATCGTGTCGCCGGAATTTGGCTGGTCTGTAAGAAATATAACGATGACAGACACAAAGGCAGAGAGCGAGTACTTTATGATGCGGTCTGAAGGACTTCGGTTCAAAAATGTTGAATTCAAAGGAAAATATTCTTTTCAGTATATCAAGAACGCGGTTTTTGAGAACTGCAGGTTCGATACAAAGGATGCTTTCTGGCATGGAGAGAATATCACGGTGAAGGACAGTGTTGTAAAAGGAGAATATCTTGCGTGGTATTCCGATGGCCTTACTCTGATCAACTGTAAGATCATAGGGACACAGCCGTTCTGCTACTGCAGGAGTCTGAAACTGATCGACTGTGAGATGGTTGATACAGACCTGTGCTTTGAGAAGTCGGAGGTCGAGGCTGTTGTCACTACACCTGTAGACAGTATTAAAAATCCGCTTTCCGGATGTATCAGGGTGCCGGAAGTGGGCGAGATCATTTTAGATGACGAGAATGCGAGAGGAAAGATCCTGGTTGGGAAGGAAACGCAGGAGAAAACATGCTGCTGCGCATAAAGTATGAGATGACAAAGAATGTGAGACCGGAGGAGGTCCCTGCTGCAATGAGGCAGGGATCTCCTCTTTGCTGATAAAATATATCGATAAACAATATTGATATCTGTTCTCATTTAGTGTATTATAGGGATAGAAGTTAGTAATATCTAACCATTGCGTTGATATAAACACAGGATTCAGGAGGTTCGATATGAGTGTCGTGATCATAGGCGGGCATGACAGGATGGTCTGCCAGTACAAAAAGATATGTAAACAGTATAATTGTAAAGCAAAAGTGTTTACCCAGATGTCGGCAAATCTTAGCAAACAGATCGGAAGCCCGGATCTCATTGTGCTCTTCACAAATACAGTTTCGCATAAGATGGTGCGATGCGCAGTGGAAGAGGCAGGCAGATGCAATGCTGATGTGATCCGCTGTCATACGAGCAGCAAGAATGCCCTGGAAGAGATCCTGGGGAATGCATGTGTCTGAACTTTGGAAACCCGGACAAAGAGATCAAAAAAAGAGTGTTTCCATCTGACGCGGACAAGCGTGTCAGTCGGAAACACTCTTTTATCTATCCCATTCTGTCGGATCACAGTTTCAGGTTCTTGAACAGATCTCCAAGATTAGTCCCGATGTTCTCGCTCTTCGGGATCACGACCTTCTCTTCCGGCTCTTCTTTCACTTCCTCAAGAGCCTTCATGCTCAGGCTGACTTTTCCGTCTTTGATGCCGATGACTTTCACATCAACCTCGTCGCCCACATTCAGGACGTCAGACGGCAGTTTTACACGTTTCTGTGAGATCTGGGAAACGTGTACGAGTCCGGAGAGACCGTTCTCCATCTTGACGAAAGCGCCGTAGTTCTGAAGCGTCTCAACAGTACCCTTCATCACAGTACCGACTTTCAGGTTCGCGATCTGCTCTTCGCGTGCTTTTCTCTCTTTTTCCTTCAGGATCTCGCGCGCGGAAAGGACAAGGCGGTTATTTGCCTGGTCCACATCGATGACCTGTACCTCGATGTCTTTGAGGAGGTATGTCTCAAGGTCTTCGATATAAGAGAGGGAAAGCTTGGAAGCAGGAACGAATCCTCTTAAGCCTTCCACCATGGCGATAACGCCGCCGTTTACGACACCCTCGACTTTTACAGGAAGTACAGTCTTGTTATCCATATATTCCTGAACCCTGTTCCAGGGATTTGCATCGTCAAAATGCTCTTCGTAATCAGCCATCGTCTCGCCTGATCCGGCTTCTGCCGTTTCTGAAGCTGTCCCTTCAACCGCCTCAGCAGTTTCGTTTGTCTGTAATTCTTCTCTCATTTCTTCGCTCATTGTGCAGCACCTCGATTTGATTTCTTTTTTGTTCAACACGACTAGTATACCATAAACCATTTAGAAAAAACAACAGTTGAAGAAATTTGGGTTGACGAAAATGCAAAAAAATGGCAACCTATTGATAGAAAATCAGACATCAGAGATTGGAGACTGAATTTATGAACAGGGAAAAAGAAAGAAAAGTATATGTAGTAGGACATAAAAATCCAGATACGGATTCGATCTGTTCCGCCATCGCTTATGCGGCGCTGAAGACAAAAGTGACCGGGAGACCACATGAGGCGCGCCGGGCAGGTCAGTTGAATGAAGAGACACAGTATGTGCTGGAGCATTTTCATGTGAAAGTCCCAAGGCTTCTGACTGATCTGAGAGAGCAGATCAAGGATGTGGAGCTCAAAGAAGTGGAAGGCTTGAGGAGCAGCATCTCCATCCGGACGGCATGGGAGAAGATGAGAGAATCTAACATACATACCCTTCCGGTGACCCGCGACGGGAAGCTGGAAGGTGTTATCACGATCGGGGATATCGCCAAGACATATATGGAAGTCTATGACAGCATGGTGCTCTCAAAAGCAAGGACGCAGTACCGGAACATCGCCCGGGCGGTGGACGGTGAGGTCATGACCGGAAATGAACACAGTTATCTCCTGAAAGGAAAGGTCGTGATCGCAGCATCAAGCCGGATACTCATGTCAGACTTTATCGATAAAGATGACCTCGTGATCATGGGAGACCGAAAAGATGCCCAGAGGTGCGCGGTCGACCGGAACGTGAGCTGCATGGTGGTCTGCCAGAGCGCGCCGGTCTCGGAGGAGATCATCCGGGAGGCGGAAGAAAAGCAGATCGTGATCATAAGCACGCCGCTCGATACATTTACAGCGGCGCAGCACATCAATCAGAGTATCCCTGTCAAGTATTTTATGACAAAGGGGAATCTTGTCACGTTCAAGATGAAAGACTATGTGGATGACGTGAAGGAAGTTATGGCGAGAAAGAGGTTCCGTGATTTCCCGATCGTGGACAACAAAGGAAAATTCCTGGGGCTGATCTCGCGGCGCCGTCTTCTCAATGTGAGAAAGAAGGAGGTCATCCTGGTTGATCACAATGAGAAGAGCCAGGCGGTGGACGGTGTGGAGGAAGCGGATGTCCTTGAGATCATCGACCACCACAGGCTTAGCAGCATCGAGACTATGGGACCGGTGTTTTTCCGGAACCAGCCGGTGGGCTGTACAGCTACGATCGTCTATCAGATGTACCGGGAGGCAGGAGAAGAGATCGATCCGGTCAATGCAGGCCTTCTCTGTTCCGCCATCATCTCGGATACTCTGATGTTCCGGTCGCCGACATGCACTCCTCTGGATGAGCAGACGGCGCGGACACTTGCGGGGATCGCAGGGATAGATATCGAGTCTCTGGCGCAGGCGATGTTCAATGCGGGGAGCAACCTGAAAGGAAAGAGCGCAGAAGAGATCTGCTTCCTTGACTTCAAACAGTTCACGGTGAATGATACCGTGTTCGGAGTGGGACAGGTCAATTCTATGAGCGGGGAGGAACTGGAGGAACTGAAGCGGATCGTGGAGCCGCATCTCGAAAAGGCGCGCCACAGCCACGGGCTGAACATGATCTTCTTTATGCTGACCAACATCCTGACAGAGTCCTCTGAACTCCTCTGCTGCGGACCGGAAGCCAGGGAGAAGATCCTGGGAGCATACGACCTTCCGGAAGACACGGATGTGATCATGTTAAAAGGCGTGGTATCAAGGAAAAAGCAGCTTGTACCGACTCTGGTCGGGGCGCTTCAGCAGTAAGCCTCTGACGGATCGCAAAGAAAGGGAGAAAATATGGGTAAACAGGTTTGGAAACCGGGAAATATGCTCTATCCCCTGCCGGCAGCTATGGTCAGTACGGCGGATAAAAGCGGGAATACGAATATCCTGACGATCGCCTGGACGGGGACTGTGTGTACGAATCCGCCTATGGTATACATCTCAGTCAGACCGGAGCGATACTCTTATCATATGATCGAAGAGAGCGGAGAATTTGTCATCAACCTGACGACAGAGAAACTTGCAAGGGCAGCGGATCTCTGTGGGGTGCGCTCGGGACGTGACATAGATAAGTGGAGAGAATGCCGGCTGACGGCGTCGCCTGCGCAGACTCTGGATCATGCTCCATGCATAGAAGAGGCGCCGGTCAATATTGAGTGCCGCGTGGTAAAGAAAGAAGAACTGGGGAGCCATCATATGTTTCTGGCTGAGGTCACAGCAGTGCAGGTGGATGATCTTTATCTGGATGAAAAAGGGAAGTTCGAACTGAACCGAACCGGACTCCTTGCATATTCTCACGGAGAGTATATGGGGCTGGGAAAAAAGCTGGGAACCTTTGGATACAGTGTGAGAAAGAAAAAAGAGAGCGGGAAGAAAAAGCGGATCCAAAGAAAAAAATGAACTTAAAGAAAAAGTATAAAACAAAACAAAATGGGCATGATAGTCGTGCAAAACAGAAATGTAAAATATAAAATGATAATCAATCTCAATAACCGGATTGAATAAAAGGCTTGATTATGTTATGATACATATGGTTAGTTGAAGCTAACACATGTGGATAAATCATGCGGGCGCCTCTGTCCCGTAATACCTGAGCCGGGATAGAGGATGCTTCCATGGGAAAGGATGAAGAGATCATGGATTATTTAGAGATTGAAAAAGTGATAGGAAGAGAGATCATTGATTCCAGGGGGAACCCTACTGTTGAGGCGGAGGTACATCTGGCGGACGGGACTGCGGCGAGAGGTGCAGCTCCCAGCGGCGCGTCTACAGGAGAGTTTGAAGCACTCGAATTAAGAGACGGGAATAAAGAGAGATTTGGCGGAAAAGGCGTCTCGAAAGCCGTTGAGAATATCAATACCGTGATCAATGATACCCTGCAGGGAATGAATGCGGGCGATATTTATGCAGTGGATAAGGTGATGATAGAAGCTGACGGTACAAAAGACAAATCAAAGCTGGGTGCCAATGCGGTCCTTGCTGTATCGATCGCCTGCGCGAGGGCGGCTGCGAAGTCTCTTGAGATCCCGCTGTACCGCTTCCTTGGGGGTGTGAACGGAAACCGTCTCCCGGTCCCCATGATGAATATCTTAAACGGTGGTGCGCACGCTGGAAATACAGTAGATGTGCAGGAGTTTATGATCATGCCGGCGGGAGCGGAAAGTTTTGCGGAAGGGCTGAGATGGTGTACGGAAGTGTTCCATGCCCTTCAGTCCCTGCTCAAGTCAAAAGGACTTGCGACCGCTGTGGGAGATGAGGGAGGTTTTGCACCGGATCTTGCAAGTGATGAGGAGGCGGTCGAATACATTCTTGAGGCGGTCCGACAGGCGGGATATAAACCTGGAAAAGACTTTGTCCTGGCGCTGGATGCTGCGTCCAGTGAATGGAAAGGAAGCAGAAAAGGAGAATATGTCCTTCCGAAATGCGGAAAGAGGTTCACATCAGGAGAACTGGTGGATCACTGGAAAAAACTTGTGGAGAGATACCCGATCTATTCCATTGAAGACGGATTGGACGAGGAAGATTGGGAAGGATGGCAGATCATGACAAAAGAGCTGGGAGAGAAAGTCCAGCTCGTCGGGGATGATCTGTTTGTCACCAACACGGAGAGGCTGAAAAAGGGGATCGAGCTCGGGTGTGGAAATTCGATCCTGATCAAGCTGAATCAGATCGGTTCTGTTTCTGAGACTCTGGAAGCGGTCAAAATGGCACACAAGGCAGGATATACAGCAGTCACATCCCACCGTTCCGGCGAGACGGAGGATACTACCATAGCAGATCTTGCCGTTGCACTGAACACCTGCCAGATCAAGACGGGAGCGCCGAGCCGAAGTGAGCGCGTGGCGAAATACAATCAGCTATTAAGGATCGAGGAGGATCTGGGCGGAAGTGCAGTGTATCCTGGATTCGGAGCATTCAATGTAAAACGGTGAGAAGACAGACAATAAGAAGATGGCTGGACAGAATGCAATGGATGGAGTAAAATACCCTGTGGCTTAAAATAAACACAGGAGGAACTTCAACCATGGTACAGCTTCTTTTGGTCATCATATATATTTCATTTATCAGCCTGGGACTTCCGGACGCCCTTCTCGGCTCAGCCTGGCCGTCCATGTACAGGGAGATGGGGGTGCCGGTGTCCTATGCGGGGATCATCTCCATGATCATCTCTTTCGGGACTATCATATCCAGCCTCCAGAGCGACAGGCTGACAAAGAAACTGGGCGCGGGGATGGTGACAGCCATCAGTGTCGCCATGACCGCCGCGGCGCTCTTTGGCTTTTCAGTCAGCGGATCTTTTCTCGCCCTCTGCCTGTGGGCTGTTCCTTACGGGCTGGGAGCAGGCAGTGTGGACGCGGCGCTGAACAATTATGTGGCGCTCCACTATACCAGCAGGGACATGAGCTGGCTTCACTGCATGTGGGGCGTGGGCACGATCGTGGGACCGTATGTCATGGGATACGCGCTGACAAACGGCATGACATGGAACCGGGGATACTTTATCATCTCCGTGCTCCAGATAGTCTTAAGCGCTGCGTTGTTCTTCAGCCTTCCTATCTGGAGAAAGATGGAGAAGAAAGGGACAGAGGGACAGCATGAGAGCGGAACGGAGAGCAGGAAGGCCCTGCGCCTGAAAGAGATCATACGGATCCCCGGTGCGAAAGAGATCATGGTCACTTTTTTCTGCTACTGCGCAGTGGAACAGACCGCCATGCTCTGGGGCAGCAGCTATATGGTGCTGCACAACGGGCTGACAGCAGAGGAGGCGGCTTCCTATGCCAGTCTGTTCTGTATCGGGATCACGGTGGGAAGGTTCCTGAACGGATTTTTGATGATGCGTTTTCAGGATGATCAGATGATCCGTGCAGGGCAGGCTGTCATCATCGCAGGGATCGTGATCCTTCTTCTGCCTTTCGGAAAAGTGACGGCTGTCGGCGGGCTGATCCTGATAGGACTGGGGTGCGCACCGGTCTATCCCTGCATCATCCACTCTACTCCGGCAAACTTCGGCGCTGACAGGTCCCAGGCGCTCATCGGCGTGCAGATGGCAAGTGCATATGTGGGCAGCTGCCTGATGCCTCCGGTGTTCGGACTGCTGGCCAACCATATCTCAGCGTCGCTTCTGCCGTGGTATCTGCTGGTGATCATGCTGCTTATGGTGATCATGTATACGAATGTCATAAAAAAGACCCGTCCGAACAGAGAACGGTGATCTTGAGAGGGGCTGGAAAAAGAAGAGGCACCGCACTGCAGAAAAGCTGTGCGATGCCTCTTATCTTATGCGGAATTCCTTTGGGCTTACCCCGAACTCTTTCTTAAAAGCCTTATGGAAATTGGAATAGTCGCTGAAACCGCAGCACATGCAAGCTTCTGTGACAGGGGTGCCCTCCTGGATCAGATTGCGCGCAACAGTCAGTCTTTTCTTGATGATGAACTGGTAAATGCTCAGTCCGGTGTACTGCTTGAACTGGTGGGACAGATAGGATTTGCTGATGTAGCAGACCTCTGCAAGCCTGTCCAGAGTCAGGTCTTCCGCAAGATTATCGTTGATATATGCGACCACCTTGTTGATCTTTTCGTTCTCTGTGATGTCCTCCGGGATGATATCCGGTGCTGCGAAATAGGCACGGTTCAAAAAGACCATAAATTCATTGAGATAAATATATTCCAGCGTGGAACTGCCGTATTCATCACTCTCCCGGCACTCCAGGATCTTGTCGAGAATACTCTTTAAATGTGCGACCGCCCTGCTGTCCGGACGGATCCGCTTGTATTCCTTCCGGCTGGCGTCCTTGAAGCAGTCAGTCAGGCTGGGGCCGTACCTTTCCTGCGCGTGGAGAAAATCCGGAGTGATCCATACCACATATCTCTCATACGGCTTGCCCGGACGGACTTCCGGCTTATGGATATCCTTGTTGTCGGTGAGGAGGATATCGCCGGGGCGGAGCAGGTATGTACGTCCCTCAATGTTGTAAGAGACATTGCCGGAGAGAAAGAAGAAAACTTCATAAAACTCATGTTCGTGAAAATCCACCTCGGGCGGTACCGGGTCCAGATAATGATAGCATTCAAAATCAGTTCGCACCATAGTCTGATGCGAAGAAGAAAATTCGTCCCTTTTGTGCAGATTGGACAAAATATCACCTCACTTTTTTCTGTACCTATCATAGAGCATTTATTACCATGTTTCAAGCAGGAAATACTATGAGAAATGCACAGAAACATGATACAATATTCATCAGAAAGCGTAGGAGAAAACAAAGATCCTGACAGAGAAAAGCAAAAGGAGGAAAGAATCATGA
>DWXK01000039.1 GCA_019119205.1 Candidatus Mediterraneibacter intestinavium | reverse complement strand
CTGCAATATCTTTCTGAGAAAAGCTCATATCAACGCGAAACTTTGCCGCAAGATCATAAGGAGCAGGCTCCTTATGATCCCGCGGGCAGTCGTCAAATGAGAGCAAGCTCTCATTTTCCTCGTTGCCTTCGCGCATATTCCAAGGGCTGTTATTTTTATGATCATCAGCAGATCGAATTTTTCTTTTTATATTTTTAATATCGTACACACCTGCAAGTATTACGGACTGAAAAGCCGGGGTCACATCTCTGTCGATGTAATATCCTCTGAGTTGCGAAAGGAAATCGAGAAAGACCTGATTTTTTGAAGCGCTGTCCACTTCATCGATAATCAGAATGATTGGTTTTTTTGATATTCGGCACCATGTGCTCAAAATTTCAAACAACCGGCTCAGTGCTGCTTCCTGACTGTCCCCAATCAACTTCTGCAGTTCTCGCCTGATTTCAGCAGGCATAGCGTCCTCCCCGCTGACTTTCCTGAGAACCGCTTCTGCAAAAGCTTTTACAAAGGTCCCTTCCTCCGCAAAATCTTTATGGCTCATCAGTTGAAAATCCAGACTTACAACAACATAGTCCTGTATCAGATATTTTGCCAGTGCACGCAGGGTCGTAGTTTTTCCATACTGCCGCGCACGGTTTATCGTAAAATACTGCCCTGCATCTATCATCTTTTTTATCTTTTCAAGACGATCCGTTATATCTACCATATAGTGAAGCGACGGCTTGCAGTCTGCCGTGATATTAAATGTTCTGCTCATCACACATTCCTCCCCGATCTGATCGTTTCTCCTGAAAACACGTCGGATATATGCATATAATATTCTACCATTGCCTCAGCTAAATAACAAGAAACGCACCCTTTCCGCTCACATATACGCTTTTATCTCCTGCTTAAACGCCCGGTGCCTCGGAAATTCCGCCAGATATTTGCTCACACGTTCCTCCTTGCCGTTCCTCTTTCCCATGGATTCTTCAACCTCGCCCAGCGCCGCTCCCAGTCTGGCGGCTTTACAATAGCTGCCGCGATGACCGCCGCCCACGATCGCTTCCACCCGTGCGTCGATTGTTTTCGTCAGATATGCAAGGATCTCCTTCTTTACATCTTCCGGTATCACGGTCTGCTTTTTCCATTGAAGAAATCTTTCCGCAAATTCCGGTTCATCATACTCTTTCTCATATCCGATAAAGTACCTTATATCAGAAAGCATTGTCTGTATCGCTCTGCCTTCAAAGTCATTTTCACACAGAACTGCCAGAAGCATAGGAACTCCTTCTGAGATAAATTTTCCCGTCCATCCCAGAGCGTTTTTTGTTTTACGGCATTCCTGCCATATCGTCTGGCAGTCGCCGTCAAGAAATCTTATGCCCAGCCTGTCCTGTTCCGTCTGCCAGTATACATCTGTCTCTTTTGGTTCACGCCAATAATACCGCGCGCGCTGTCCTGCAGCGCCGTTATCCTGTTGTCTCTGCTCCTGCTGCACCCGCTCTGCCAGTTCCAGGGCACTCTTCATATCATCTCTGCCGCATCCGTCGCCGCACGTGAGTATACGAAAATAGTTTGCGGCTGTCGGTTTCGAACAGAATGCCTCTTTTAACGCCTCCACTGCGGTTTTACTGTCTCCCGTATGAGTTGCTGCAGCGGCTGTCATACGAGCCGCTTTATCACGGATCTCCATATTGCGCTCCATCCGTCTCAGCGCTTCCGTCCCTTCTTCCCGCAGCCTGTCCCACTCCTCATCCTGAAAAAACTGCTCCAATACCTGAATGTAAAGTCTGGGATGCTGATTTGCTGTCTGCTTTGCCTCTTCCAGCAGACCTTCCGTTCCGCTTCGGAATGTCACTGCCTCGATCAAAATCCTTGATGTATAGCTGTCATTTTGCTCTCTCAGATATGTGATCCATGCTTCCAGGAACTCATCGATTTCCTGAAGCGGCTCCCTGCCTGCTGACATCATATCTTCTATTCCTGTGTTTTCAAACATATGCCAGGAGAAAAAGCTATATAGCTTTGGAATCCTTTCCGGCAGTTCATACGCCTGATAAGTCGAATACAGTGTCAGGGATGCGATCTGTTTCAGATTGAGGGAAACCAGCTTTTCGGATACCATTTCCTCTATTCTCAACTCTGCCGGTTCGCCGCCATATATATCGTCGGCTGTAATGTTCAATCCCCCAAGACTCCAATACATCCGGCTCGCGGATTCATAATCTCTGTCATAGACAGCCTGCTCCGCTTCTTCATAATAGCGTTTTAACTGCGCCCCAATTCCCATCGGGTCTTCATATTCCGTTATCCAGTCGCGATCCCACCAGCTTTCTCCATATTCTTCATAGCCGCTGCAGGAGAGAGTGATTTCGCCCTCTTCCACCTTTTCGCACCAGTCTGTAAGCTCCTGCAGTATGTCCTTGTGGCTGCACGATTTTCTTGTCTGCATCTGTTCCAGAAAATTTCCGCGGTCTTCTTCCGGAATACTGCGGGCATAGTTTCGGATCCAGTTCCGGAGTTCTTCTTCGGTTTTCATCTGAGAAAGATTCTGTTCAACTGAATTCATAAACGATTTGAAATCCATAACGGTGTCCTCCTGCTTCATCGTCTGTTTATTATATTGTTTTTCTGCCTCAGCATTTTTTATATTTCATCCCGCCGGAATATCTCCAGATACACCCGCAGCATATTTTCCTGATATCCGGCTTTTCCGCTCTTCCGCAGGGCTTCCGCCGTCTCCTTCAGTTGCGGGTCCTCCACCTTCTCCAACATCTTCCGTCTCCTCTGCGAGATTTCTTCCGCTGACATGCACATCTCATAGTCATCCGCCGACATATGCCAGTAATGGAATTCGCCCTGGTAGTACCATTTCAGTCTCTGCGCGATCAGAAGCCCCTCCGGATCGATGTCTCCGGCATACCATACTTCTGTCCCGGACTGCGCCAGCAGATCAAGGAATAGCAGAGAACTGAATCTGGGCTGTCCGTTCATGCACATCAGTCCGCATTTCCGATCCCATTTTCCACAGAGAACTGCATAAACGGACGGGTTTTCCACAATATACATCCGGTTTCCCGGACAAGAGGCAGAGTTCCAGCCCGCAATCACAGATAACGGGATCTGTACAGGCTCTCCCTCTTCGAGAAATCCGTCCATTCCCGCATGGATCTTCCCTCTTCTGCTTTGAGCCCGGATTCCTGCCGCCAGAGCGTAGTTTGACACATCATCCAGCAAAAGTCCCGCTTTCAGAAACAGTCTCTGTTTACGGAACGCCGGAAAACCTCGGTCCATGCCACTTTTTCTGTTTTCTCTGCCTCCACTGGATTCTCCTTTTCCACCGTACTCTCCGTCTGCGTCCACTTCCGTCTCTGTCTGACGCACATACCATTCCACCAGCATTTCCAGATATTTTCCGTCCTTTGTGCCCGCATCGAAGGCATGGGGATTTCCCGTGATCTCCGCCGCGAACACCGCAAGATACCGGGCAGGTCTTCCGGACGGATCCGGCGCTTTCTTCCCGCTTTCTTCAATGCCGCCTGCCCGGTCACTGGCCGCACAGTCATCGATCGTTTCCGACACTTTTCTCACCGGGAGAGCGTCCAGAATCTGTACACCCAGCATCAGCAGACGCTCCGCCTCGTCCAGATTTCCGCCCGCTTCCCGGTCACGCCTTTTCAGATATGGCATGAATCCGCTGCTCTGCATCTCGCTGATCTCATCAATCCACCGCACTGCCAATGATCCCGCCTCTTTTTTTGCCCTGTCAAGGAGCGCCGTCCACAGTCTGTCCTCGCGCTGCCTCTGTTCCTTTCTTCCCTCCACAGGCTCCCGAAAGTACAGCTCCAGCACATCCTTTCCGCTGATTCCCGCGAAACGGCTCCCGGACAGCGCCTTCTCGAAGCGCTCCGCGGAAACGGACGCCGACTTCTTCCCGTGATAGTTCCGCAGGAGGAATCCTTCCAGGTCCTCCCGCTCGGATTCTTTGAGGTTCTTCAATGTCACTGTGCCCGCGAACCTGCCGTAAGAGAGATATTTCTCCCTAAATCCGCGCAGAAGTTTCCCGAAGACCGGACGTTCCCGAAAGTACCGCAGGCACTCCGCCCGAAGTTTCTCATCTGCGGAACTTTCCCCCACAGGTCTTCCATTCACAACTCCATCCTCTGCAAGTCTCTCACCCATAAGCAATTCCTAAGCCTCCTGTGCCGCCCGCTTCTCCATCTCAGACTCATCCTCCAGCATGACCCGCGAATGACCGTTCCACAGATAGGGCATGACAGTCACGAATTTCGCGTTCTCCGGGCGCAGGAGCTGGTAGATCGCCAGGGCATCCAGCGTATCACAGTCGCCCCAGAGCACCTGGGAATTAATGATAAAGTCGAACTGAAATTCTGCCATCAGCCGGAACATATCCCGGATATTCCGGTTATCCACGCCGGCAAACGCCTCATCCAGAGAGATCAGCCGCGGCGCGTCCGGGCGTCCGCCCTGATATTTTGCCACCACCGCCGAGAAGAGGGGCACGTACATCGCCATCGCTTTCTCTCCACCGCTGAACGTCCCAAATACGCTGTTTGTCAGTTCCTTCACTCTCTCCCCGCCTTTCTGGAAGAAGAGCTGGAACTCGAACCATTTCCGGTAATCCAACGTCTCCTTCATGACCTGATAGAAAGAGATCATGCCGCCGCTGTCCCGGGCATGGCGCCTTGCCTCTTCCACCTTTGAACGGAAATGGGCGGACAGCTTCGCCGCCTCGTCCTCCCGCATAAGGCGGTAATCCTTTTTCAGCAGTTCGACCAGTTCTTTTGTATCAAGCTGATCCTCCGTCTCCGCTGTTCGGCTGCGCCATCTTAAGTTCAGCTTCAGCCCGCTGGACGTGTTCATGGCTCCCATCAGGGAATTCATTTTCTCCACCCATGCATTCGAGCTGTTGATCTTCCCGCGGATCTTCCGGCTCACCGTATTCGCGAGGATATCCTCAAAGAGTTCCCTGTCTCCGGCTTTGATCAGATCTTTCAGTTCCTCGATCTCTTCCGCCAGATGCGTAAGAAGGCGGCCGAAAGGAATCCGCACGCCCTGATAGCGCGCCGCAATGTCCAGACGCTTTGCAGACGGATCGCCTTTCTGGGCTTTCCGGTCCAGCTCTTCAAAAAGTTCTGTCTGCATGATCTGATAATCCGTCAGGAATCCTCTGTTCTCAAAGTAAACCTGATTCAGGCTGCGGATGATCTGCTCCTTATCCATATCACTGCACTCGCCGGCAAGGAGACTGCGGATCCTCTCCGCCGATTCCGCCGCCTCAGATTCCTCTCCTTGCAGTTCCACATAGTGCAGGCTTCTCTCTGCCGCAAAGCATGTTTCAAGATACTCCGCCCTGCGCTTTAATTCCACGATCCGTTCTTCATTCTGCGCGGCCTGCCCGGAGATCGCCCGGATGCGCTCTTCGTTCTGAGTCTTTTCCGCCACGCAGGACTGGAGACGTTCCGGATAGTCTTTCAGCCACTCCATACATTCATCCAGCTTCTGCCGGATCTGCTCATAGTCCGTCAGCTCGAGCTGACGCAGGATGGAATCGTATTCCTCCTGCTCTTTCTTAAGCTCCCGTCCGGCGCTGCCCGCCTCATATCGGATCTGATCCATCTCACCGTCAAGAATCTCCTGCCGCTCTCCCAGTTCTTCCATGTGAGCCCGGATCTGTAAGAAAAGCTCGTGACCGGATCTGAGCTGATAGAAGTGCTGTCTGTAGTCTGACGCCGCCTCGTCCGCTCTTCGGAAGGTCTCATAGCTGCAGGTCAGGTACAGTTTCTGGGCGATCTCCGCCGCCTGACGCTTAAGCTCTCCCAGCGCCTCGCCGACTTCCATCAGTTCCCGCTCCAGTCTTGCTCCTTCTTCCCGCATGCGCTCTACCGCCCGCCTGGCTTCGCTCAGCATCTTCCACGCCTCCCGCATGTCTGTGTCTTCCGGAAGACTTTCATATTCTTCCCGCAGCCGGCGGATGCGCTGTTCGAGCGCGTTCACTTCGCCGCGCAGGATCTCCTGCCTCTGCTCATTCTCCGCCAGCAGTTCCCGGCAGGACGCAATCTTCGCCTGCCGGTTCTTCTCCCTTGCCTGCACGCCGATGAAGCCTGCCTCATGTTCCCCGGATATGGTTCCGCTGACTACGCCGATCTGATAGGAGCCGTCCGGGCGCACTGCCGTCATAGAGGCGCCAATACCGGCAGATCCGCCGGAACCAGCGCCCTCCGCTTCCTCCAGCCTCTCGCTCAGCGCGATATTTCCAAGGATTCCCGTGATTCTCTGGTTCATGAAAATATCATTTACCGAGTCATTGAGATCCAGCACATCCAGCAGGCTCTTCTCCGCGTAATGCGGCTGTACGAACAGATACCTGTCCGCGCAGCCGGGGTCGGCTTCCATCACCTGATCCCGGTACTGTTCTTCGATCACAAGCGCGTCCAGGATCCCCATCTCCAGGAGGGCTTCCTCCAGCCTGCCGCACCGTTCTGGATCTCCGGACAGTTCCTGCCCGAACTCCACAACCTTGTAGAACTCCTGATAGGGAATCCCTTTTTCCCGAAGCCATTCCCTGTTCCTACGCACGGCGTTGCTCCGGGTCGGCTCCGGCTCACGGCTGCTCTCCCACTGTGCAAGCTCCTCCTCGATCTCCCGATGAGCATTTTCCAGATCCCGGAGTTCATCCTGTCTGCGGCGGACTTCTCCGCTGATCTCACCTTTTCGCCCGATCCACAGATCCGCCGCAGTCTGCCGCACCCGGGTAAAGTCTGACGCCTCCCCGTACTCGTCGGCAAACCGTGCCATTTCCCTCATCTGCTCCGGGGTAAATTTCAGCTCCTCATTCCGCCCGTTCCAGCTATAAAGCGCCTCTTTCCACTCGTTCTCCACCTGGACCAGCACCGACTCCAGTTCTCCCTCGCGCCGCTGGGCGGCGTCGGTCTCCCTCTGCTGCCGTTCCCGCTTCTTCAGCAGGTCGTCCGCCTCCCTCTGGCGCGTTTCAGCCTCCCGGAGAAGCTCCGTGCCCCGGCTGATCTCATCCTTCACTTTCCGGAACTGTGTCTCGTGGGTCTCCCAGGAAAATGCCTTATCAAAATTTTCTTTCAGTTCCGCCTGGAAGAAATCGTGCTCCTCAAAGGACATCTCTTCAGCTTCCGACTGCATTTCCTCCAGAATACTGTCAAGTTCACGCTCTTTTTCATACGCCCTGTCCTCTTCCTGCTTCTTTTTCCCCTCTATCTCCGTATACTGTTCCTGTTTGGCGTCGAGCTGCCGCTGCTTTTTCTCCAGCAGGCTTTTTCTCGTCCTGATCCGGGAAGCCAGATCCAGCTCACGGCTCTTTAAGCTCACCGCGTCGCTTTTGCTCAAGGACTCCCGTTCCTTCTCCATGGCGTCTCTGCGCGCGTCAAGTTCTGAGATCTCCTGCTCCAGCGCAAGGACACGTTTCCGGCTGCGTTCTGTCTCATCAGCCCGTGCTTTTGCCTCCCGCTCCGCCTCTGAGAGCTTCTTCTGGTTCTCACAGCACCGGTCTGCCTTCTCGAAAAGCGTGAGGCGGTTGTAGCGGTCCAGCACTCTCTGAATCTTCTCTGCCGCCTGATATCCCGCTTCTCTCGCCTTCAGGTTCAGATTCATGGTGTCCATGTTTTCGATTGCCTCCGACATAGGCCGCAGATCTTCATCGGACAGGGGCTGGAGGGAATCGCTCAGAATATCGTTGACCACAGAGGGTTTGAAGTCTTTTGACAGCTTCGGCGTGCGCAGCTGGATCAGAAGGTCGATCAGCTCCTTATATTCTTCCACGGTCTCAAACCCGAAGATCTGGCGGTTGACATATTCCATGTAATCTGCCTGGCGGTCAAACACCTGCCCGCCGCCGGCGATCCGGTTCTCCAGCTCCTTTTTTGAGAGCGTCACTTTCTCACCGATCTCCTTATAGAGCAGGAAATCCCTTCCCACTCTCCTGCCGTCCGACAGGCTGAAATACCACTTGTCCAGCGGCTTTCCACGACGGGCGCGGATCCCCATGCCGACCGTCAGCCAGGTATCGCTCTCCTTTCTTTTAAATTCGAGATAGAGATACCCGGTCCTCTCGTCCCGCCCGTCGTCTTCTTCCAGGAGATAACTGCTCATTTTCCGGTCTCTGGAACCGAAAGGATCGAGGCGCTCCGGACTCATATTTCCGTCCAGCAGAAGCGGGATCACGCTCTGCATTGTGACGGATTTTCCAGATCCGTTGGAACCTCTTAAGAGCATTCGTCCTTTTACAAAAGGGAATTCCTGGTCATCATAATACCAGAAATTGATCAACCCGATCCTGCTCGCCTGCCATCTGCTGTTCATTGTTCTGCTTCTCCTTTATCTGCAATCTTTTTTCCGCTCATGAAATCTTCCGGATAGCGCCCGGTCAGCTTTCCTGCCGAAGGGCGGATGACAACGGTCTGCTCCCGGACATTTCTGCCGATCAGCGTCCACCGTTCCATCTCGCCTTCCACTTCCCGGACAAACTCTCCCTCCGGCATCTCCCGGTACCCCTTGATGAATCCGTGCCCGTACGTTTCTTTTATCTGCCGGATCATCTGCTCAAACTCCACGCTCTGCACCCGGATCATATCGTCCTTCTGCGGTTCCCACTCTCCGTTCTCCACCTTCCTGCGGATCTCACCGCAGCACAGGAGCAAGATATCCGACATCCCGGTATTTCCCGGAAACGTCTCTCCGATCCTGCAGTCTTCTCCCTGCATGAAAAAGGCGCTCCCCCTGTGAATGTGAAGCTGGCACTGAAAATTCTGCTCCAGATCGTCCGCCAGCCTGCGGCCGTAATATTTCAGATACTCAAAATCCTCATCCGCTCCTTCGCCCCGGTACATGCCCACAGAGAACAAAAGCCGTTTGTACACACGGTGGCGCCTGGCGATCCCCCGGTCCTCATCCATGGCGAACCAGTCGCTCTCCTGAAAATCTTCCGGGCGCGTGTACTCCATAATGTCCCGGCTGAAATTACGCATAAAATATCTGGACGCCCCGGTATTTTCATACAGCACTTCTCCGGTCTCCTGGTCCATAAACGCGTCGTCGCTCCCGTCTGTCACACGAATGATACCCTGCCCTGCCGC
Organism: Candidatus Mediterraneibacter intestinavium; assembly: GCA_019119205.1. Taxonomy (GTDB): domain Bacteria; phylum Bacillota; class Clostridia; order Lachnospirales; family Lachnospiraceae; genus Mediterraneibacter; species Mediterraneibacter intestinavium. The sequence goes on along the minus strand of DWXK01000039.1, from coordinate 18,126 downwards.
GTACCGGAGGACCTTCACCAGCCGCCTCCGGCTTGTATACAGTGTCCAGTCCACGCCTTCTCCCGGCATATTAGCCGCGATATACTCGGTGAGCTGGGACAGGATAAACTGCTCCTGCGCGTCCCGGTCCTCCAGGAACATCAGCAGGATACACAGGAAAGCATACTCTTCCTTTGAGGCAAACGCGTCAATTCCCATGCATGTCTCCGGCAGCGCCGGGATCTTCTCCATCTTTACAAGCAGCGCGTTCTCGATCACCTGACATCCCATCTTTTCTGTGGCAAACTTCCGGATCTCCCCGATGGAATCCCGGATCTTATAGTACAGCTCCCGATCCTCGGATTTCAGGATCCACCGCCGGTTCAGAAGCGTCTCCAGTTCTTTCATTAATAATACCACTCCTCACTCATCCTGAAATACAATGCTGATCTTCGGCATCGTAAAGTTTCCGTCCTCACACCGGACCACGCACCGCTCATCCGCCTGCGTCATATCCAGCGCGAAGTTTCTTCCGTCCTCTGTCCTTGCCGCATAGTCCCCGTCCTCCAGCGCGTCGGAGAGCCATTTCAGAAGGATCTCCCTGACTCTCGGCTCGATCACAGGCAGATCAGAGAAGTCGATCCTGCCGCCCCGCTCCAGTTCGCCGATCCGTTTCCAGTCCTGTTTCATCTGCTCCACTGCCTGCCTTCTCGCCTGCGCCTTCTCCTGCGCCGTATCCCGGATCGATGTGCGCCCGGACTTCTCCCGGTATGTCCTGACTCTGGGCCTGAGCGTCAGCTCCGCGGCCGGCTCATCATAAACACTCTGATTCATGCTGTCCGTCTCCCGGTCCGCTTCCGAGCTCAGATGGAAAGGACGTTCCAGCCCGAATACCATGGCTGACATCCGGTGCGCCTCGTCCATGTCCTTACAACGCAGGAAGATCTCTGCCACTTTTCTGTACTCCTCACGCCGGTTCGCCCCGAGCGCGTTCTTCTCGCTGAGCTGCGCGGCGTAACGGGTGATCCTGCGTATGATCTCATTCGTCGCGTCGAAAAGCCTTCCGGCTTCATTCTCGCGTCCCTCCCCTGCCACAAACCAGTTCCGGATGCTCTCAAACCTCCCTGCCGTCTTCTCTTCGATCATTTCTCTGGAAACTTCCACATCCATCCTCGGGATCGACATCTCATAGTCATTCACCTTATCAAGGACGTCCCTGAGGAGCTCCGACTCGAGGAGACGCAGCGTTTCCTCGATGACGCCCACATTTTTCTGAAGCCCCTTGATGAAGTTCCGCAGATATTCCACCAGCTTGTCCTTAAATACAAGGAACTCCTTTGTCCGCATCATTTCCTCTGCCTTCACACTGTTCAGGTCGCGGATATAGTCCTGATAGTTCTGATTCAGCCGGATGAAATCATTGTTCAGGTCATTCCACCACGCATAGACCGTATTCGGATCCTCCCCGGACATCTTCGGGAAGCGTTCCACATTCAGCCGGATCCGCTCCAGCAGCGTGGGCTCCAGGGACGCTCCCTCTACAAACAGATTCTCAAGCCGGATCACCAGACGCTCGATCTCCACGCTGTACTCCGACATCTGGTATCGGAACTTCTTGTTCTTAAATTCTTCGATCGAAGACACCCTGCGCGTGTCCTGGATCGTGTTCAGGTTCTTCCACTCCGTCAGCATGGCGAGATCCTGCTGGCACTGCTCCATCCGGTAATCCGCGAAATACGGATCCGCCGTCATCTGGGCATACACTTCCTCCTGATACATCCAGTATCTGAGCTTTTCATAATTCTCATAAAAAATGCGCATAATGCTCCGATATCGGTCGGCATTATCCGCATTTAAATACTTCGCCTCTGTAAGCGGTCTTGTAAGTTTTTCTGTAACATGCATCTTCTGCGTTCCTCCAGCCTGAGTCCATATGCGTAGTATAGATCAGCGGGCAGGGGATTGCAAGGTGGATGGTTAATTTGGGAACATTTTCGTTAACAGTTCAGCATCCTCACCCCGCCAGCGCCTGCTTCAGTTCCTCCTCGATCTTCATCAGTTCCTGCTCCGCGGCCTGTCTCCGGTCATGTCCCTCCTGCTGGATCCGGACCGCCTCTTTCATTGTGGAGATGAGGTTTTCATTGGCTTTCTTTAATGTCTCCACGTCCACGATCCCCCGTTCCGATTCCTTCGCCACCTCAAGGGTATTCTGTTTCAGTTTCTCCGAATTTTTCAGAAGAAGGGAATTGGTCGTGTCCGTGATCTCCCGCTGCATCTTCAGCGCCTTCTGCTGCCGGTACATTCCCAGCGCCATGACCATCTGGCTCTTCCAGAGCGGGATCGTCTCCTGGATCGCAGTCTGGATCCTGTCCGCCAGCAGCTTGTCATTATTCTGGATCAGTCTGATCTGGGGTGCGGTCTGGATGGCGATGGTCCTGCTGGTCTTCAGGTCATACACTTTCTTCTCAAACTGCGACACCGTGTCCTCAAAATCCCGTACAAGCTGAGCGCTCATGGGATCTGCGCTCTTCTGCGCCTCCGCCCGAAGGGAAGGGATGGTCTTTTCCTTAAGTTCCGCGATCTTTTCTTCCCCGGCGGTGATATAGATCTGGAGCTGCTTGAAATACTCCAGGTTCTTTTCATACATGGTATCAAACATCCCGATGTCCCTGAGCAGTTCCATCCTGGCCTCGTCAAGTTTCCCCTCGATCCGGTCCACCTGGTCTTCCAGACGCTCGAACTGCGCCATAAAGCGCTTCAGCCGGTTTTCCGCTTTCTTGAAAATACCGAAGATCCCGGAATCTTTTTCCAGATATTCGAAATCAAACCCTTCCACATTTGTCACCAGTTCCGTCATCAGATCCCCTACGAACCCGGAATCCTTTGCCCGGATATTGTTCAGGATATTCGCGGAAAAATCCGCAATGTTCTGCTTTGCCCCTGCACCATACTGCATCAGCATCTGGGAATCCCTGACGTCGATCTGCTCTTTAATGGAATCCGCCTCCCGCCGTTCCTCTGGGGTGAGCTGTGCCAGTTTTCCCTCCAGTTCTTCCGTTCCTTCCTCCTGTGCCGCTTCAAAACTCATTGCCTGCTTCTTCTCCATCAGGTCTGCCAGTGTGATCTCTGCCATATGCCGTCCTCCTTCTTTCCTCGTCCATCCCTGTCCATTTCCTGTACGCCAGTCATCTTGCAGTCTTACATCATTCCAGCTGCTCAATGATCACTTTCATCACGTCATAAGACGGCACCTGCGCCACCTGAGTGATGGAAGCGGCGACTCCCTCCGCCGGGATTGCCCCGCTGTCCGCGATATCCCCGTAGTTTCCGGTGCGGAATCCGTGTTTCTTCCAGGCAATCTCCTGGATATCCTCGTCCTGCATGGCGTTCAGAAGGATCTGACCGTTCTCGTCCAGAGCGATCATCACATGGGCGGACCAGACTGTAGGCGCAGGATAGAGCATGACCACATCATCCCGGATCCGGTCATATTCATCCGGATACAGGGCAGCATACTCGATCAGCTGGCTTTCATATCCGGCGATAATCGGTTCCGCCCCCACTCCCATTCGCAGGAACTGGCTGAAAAGATCAGAAGAGGAAGTCTCCATATACCCCAGCTTCCCAAAGATATCCTGAAGTTCCGGGAGAATAGCCGCCAGATCCGCCTCTGTCACCGTCCGCCCCTCGTTGAGCACATTTGCCACCAGCGCCGCAAACATATTTCCCGAATTTGACTTTGAAGGATCGGTAGTATCCACAGAGACTCTTCCGTATAACTCCGGCAGCCCGATATCCGACCACTGCGCGCCGTTTTGTATCAATTCCAGAAGCCCCGCCATGTCAATGTAATGTATGTCCCCGTCTGTGGTGATCAGCCCCTGGCTCTCAAACGCGTCCAGCACGATCTGATGCGTATAGAGAACAATGGGCGTATTCAGCACAATCTCACTCTGCACCGGGCTTCCGTGGAGATCCTCATAATATTCCAGCGCGATGCTGCTGGACGGGAATAGATAATCCCTCCCGCTTAAGTCCGCCGTCATCATATCCAGCGACCCTGCCCTGGAATAGTCCACATTCAGACCATACTTCTCCTCAAATACTGACTGAACCTCTTCGTCCTCAAGAAGCTCGATCTTCTCCCCGCCCACATAGCCGTCCACATTGACGATCCGGGGCGCATTCCCTGTCACAAAATAAATTCCTCCGATCACCGCCATCAGCACGACCAGGAGGATCAGTCCCGCTATTTTCTTCTTCATTGATCCGACTCCTGTACTTTCTCTTTCACCGGTTCCCTGTAGCCCTCCGAACGGAGCGTCTGCCTGAGCAGGTTCAGGTCTGCCTCCATATCCATCAGTTCATTCTGCATCAGCTTCTCAAACTGCATCTTAAACGCCGCCGTCAGGGTGGAAACCGATTCCCGTGTATTTTTCAGCACTTTTTCTGTTTCTTTTGTAGAAAGTCCTGTCTCTTTGAGTTCCACATAGTTTTCCAGAACGTTTGCCGCCGTCTCCTGATAATAGTCGATGTACCGCCTCGCCCCGAGGATCTTTTCCGGGTTGTCCGTAAGATATTTCAGGATATTTTCAGCCAGGCGGAGCAACCCGCCGCACTCCGTCCTCAGCGGTTCCTCCCGGATCTTCTCCACCGCCTTCTTCATACGGCTGTAATCTCCCGCAGCCTCCGCAAGACGGTCGCTTAAGTATTCCCCGTTATCCAGTGATTCCGCATCCACCTTCCCGATCTTCTTTACCGGCCGCAGGAGCAGGCTGAAGGCGGCGTATGCCGCCGCGCCTAATACCATGCACAGGATCAGGTTCCACCCCAATCCCGCCAGCAGAAAGAGAAACAGCCCCAGCGCCAGGATCACTGACATGATAATGCTGAATGTTTCTTTCCCCTTCTCGCGCTTCATATCTCCTCTGTCCTTTCCTTGTCATCTTTTCCCTTTTGCATCTGTCTTCTTCCGGAATGCCTTCCGCTATATTCCTTTATAGCAGCATTTTTAGTTATATCCCTTCACATTCCGGAACGCTTCGGTCAGGTCCTGTGTCCCGTCAAACACTCTCCCTCCTGTCATCTCCGCCAGTTCCTCAAGCTGGGACGGATCAGCATCGCCGAATGTGATGGAGAAGACAGGAATATCTGCTCCGTACCCGCTGACGGCGTCTTCGAACTCATACTGATTGTTCATGGACTGCCCGTCTGTCATCAGGATCACCGCCGGCGTATACTGAGACAGGTCATACTGAGAAGCGATCTTGTACGCCTCCGCCGCAGGGCCGTAAATATCCGTTCCCCCTCCCGGCTCATGTTCCGCGATCTGGTCGTAAAGATCCCGAAGCGCTTCATCCGAATCATCCTCTGCATAAAGCACATCTGTGATCCGGTCGTCAAACAGGATCGCAATATCCACTTCTCCTTCATTAGCCTGGAGCAGGTTTTTTTCAGCATTCTCCTGGATCAGGATCTGGGACATAGCGTCCTTGAGCTGGCTGATTCCCTCTCCCGACATGCTTCCCGAGAAGTCCAGACAGTAGATGTTGAGGGAAGGTTTTTTGAAATTCGTCTGATACAGGTTCAGAGCCTCCAGCAGGACATCCGCGCCGGGCATCTGGATGGGTGAGAGGATCCTCTCCGTGTCGATCCCCCAGTCCGGGTTAAACACCTCTCTGTTTTCCTCAGATACGCCGTTCGCCGTGATCCGCCTGCCGGTAGCCTCGATCGCCTGCTGGCTCTCACTGCCGAGAAGCGTTTCCTGGAAAGTCAGGAACGCCTCCTCCTTCTCATCGTCTCCGTGGTCAACATATCCCAGCGGCGAGTCCGCCATGGACAGTCCGTCATAGGGATAGACTACCTGGAGCGGTTCTTTCCCCTCCGCAACAAGCTGTTCATTGGCGTCTATGATCAGGCACTCATAGTTCACCATGGCGTCATAATCCCCTTCCAGGAACATGTCTTTGAGCCAGTCCGAACTACCGGAACTTCTGTCCACGCCGCCCAGGAGTGTCCTGATCTCCTCCTGGAGCTGTTTATCCTGCAGATCCGCTTCTGTCAGCCCGTCCTGTTTTCCCAGAAGCGCGTATAAAAATCCGATATAGGCGCTGGCGCCGGAATTAGACTGGGTAGCGCTGGTCATGCAGAAAGTCATTTTTCCACTGCTTATGGCGTCCAGGATCTCTTTTACCGAGACGTCACCGTCTGTAAATCCAAGTTCCCTGGCGAGACTCTGTCGGATCCCGAACACCACAGGCGTGATGGAAATGGACTCGCTGTGCTTCACCAGGTGCTGCTCATCTCCCATAGAGATCCAGATACTGCTGGCGGGCCACACGGCGTCATACTCCTCCGCCCCATCCTGGAGCGTTCTCATGATATCTACGGAGCCCTTATAGTCGATCTCCACCCTGACTCCCGCCTCATCCGCACAGTCTCCGATGATCTCCTCCAGTTCCTGATTCTCCGATCCGGACAGGATGCGTATCTCGGTCCCGCCCCGCCCGGCGGAAAAGTCAGCGCTTTCCCCGCCGCCCCCTGTTCCCGGCATCACGCCGCAGGCGGAAACGGTCAGCATAGTACAGCAGCATATAAGAAATGAAATGATTCTTTTTTTCATCGCAGATCCTCCACTTTTTCCTGAGTACACTCCCTTAGGTCATGTCATGCCGCAGTCTGAACTGCAGTCACCTTTTTTCTATTTTCTCGTAATTCTGCATCTTTCTCTATCTGCATCATGAAAAATCCATGTAAAATATAGGTAAAATATTTTTCTGTCGGACTTTGCTTTTTAACTGTGTTATAATGACTTCCAGACAGAAAACTAAAAGAGAAACGGAGGATACGAATATGCCGGAAGAACATACCGATCATAAGATCATCTTAAGCGCAGACAGCACCTGCGATCTCGATGAAGATTTAAAAGAACGTTACCACGTCCACTACTATCCTCTCCATATCATACTGAACGGAAAGGATTACAAAGACAATGTAGACATCACTTCTGAGCAGGTCTATCAGGAATATTATGACCATAAAACTCTTCCAAAGACCGCCGCGGTAAATACGCAGGAATACCTGGATCATTTCCGTCCCTGGGTGGAGGACGGTTATGAGGTGATCCATATCAGTCTGGGCAGCTCCCTGTCCAGTTCCTGCCAGAACTGCCGCCTCGCGGCAGAGGAACTGGGGCATGTCCATGTCGTGGACAGCTGCAATCTCTCCACCGGGACAGGCCTTCTCGTCGTCGCCGCCGGAAAGATGATCAGGCAGGGGATGGACGCCGGGGCCATTGCGGAAACTCTCAGAGCCCGAACCCGGAAATGCCACGCCAGCTTCATCCTTGATACACTCACCTTTATGCACGCAGGAGGACGCTGCTCCGCAGTCACCGCACTGGGCGCGAACATGCTGAAGTTAAAGCCCTGCATCCAGGTGGACAACCACGACGGAAGCATGGGCGTCGGGAAGAAATACCGTGGCGCTCTGGATAAAGTTCTGGTGAAATATGTAAAGGATGAACTTGCAAAGCATTCCGATATCAATACCGACCTGCTCTTCATCACCCACTCCGGGATCCCCCAGGAGTATATCGACCTTGTGAAGAAGACAGTGGATGAGACCATGAGATTTAAAGAGATCCACATCACAAAAGCAAGCTGCACGATCTCTTGCCACTGCGGACCGAACACACTTGGGATCCTGTTTGAGACAAAATAGAGGAGAACGCCTATGAACACAAGACCCGTTTTTCACGGAAGTGATATTGAAAAAATCTGCGAATATTATCATCTGGACAAAAAAGACATCGTAAACTTCGGCGCCAACGTCAACCCGCTGGGGCTCTCCGAAAATGTAAAGAACGCTATCGCCTCCCACCTTGACCTGCTCTCCTCCTATCCGGACAGGGAGTACACCTCATTGAGAGAGACGATCTCAGGTTATTGCGGTATCCCCGCTGATTTTATCCTGCCGGGAAACGGTTCCAGCGAACTGATCTCCCTCCTCATCGAGGCGCGCGCGCCAAAACGGACGCTCATCCTTGGCCCCACCTACTCCGAATACTCCCGGGAACTCTCTTTCTCCGGGAGCAGCCAGGAATACTATCACCTGAGGGAAGAGGACGATTTTCAGCTCGATGTAGAAGATCTGTGCCGCACACTGGAAGCCGGAGGATATGATTTCCTCATCATCTGCAACCCAAATAATCCCACCTCCTCCGCCATCCTGCAGGAGGATATGAGACAGCTTCTCCGCTTCTGTAAAGACAGTGATATCTTTGTCATGATCGACGAGACCTACGTGGAATTTGCCCCCGATATCAGCGCTGTCACCACAGTCCCGCTGACCCGGGAGTTCGAAAATCTCATGGTACTGCGGGGCGTCTCCAAATTCTTCGCCGCCCCCGGCATGCGGCTCGGCTACGGGATCACCGGGAATCAGGGATTTCTCCGGAAAATGAAAGAAAAGCAGATACCCTGGTCCTTAAACAGCATCGGAGCCTTCGCCGGAGAACTGATGCTCAAAGATACTGCCTACATCGACCGGACCCGCAGCCTGATCCTCTCCGAGAGGGACCGTCTCTATCAGGCATTGTCCGCTGATCCGGACTATAAGGCATATCAGCCTTACGCAAACTTTATCCTGCTTCGGATCATGAAACAGGGCGTGACTTCTTTTGATGTATTCGAGCGCTGCATAAAAAACGGGCTCATGATACGCGACTGCGCCTCCTTCCAGTGTCTGGACGGAGAGTACATCCGCTTCTGTATCATGATGCCCGAAGATAACACGCGGCTTCTTCATCAGCTGAGGATGCAGTGAGAATAAAATCACTGCATCCCCGATCCGGATTCATATCACCTTGTGCCCCAGCCATTTCCTGCTTCTAAACCGCAGTGTATAGACAGCTCCCCGTACAGTCCAGTCAGTGAACATACCGATCCACACCGCCATCGGTCCCATACCGAACCCCCGCGCAAGGACGATGGTCAGCGTCACCCGGCACAGCCACATGGAAATGACGGAGACTGTCATCGTAAATTTTACGTCTCCCGCCGCCCGGAAGCCATATGCCGGAATAAACGACATCACCCACACCACCGGTTTCACGATCGTGATCCAGGTCACCATGTGGAGACACAGTTCCACGCTCTCCGGCTCCATCCCGCCAAAGTACACGATCGGATGTACCAGGATGAACATGACGATACAGGAGGCGATGATGACAAATTCAGAAATAATGCACAGCTTCTTTACATAGTACACCGCTTCTTCCCTTCGCCCTGCTCCCAGAGTCTCGCCAACCACGGTCATCAGACCGATTCCCACACCGATCCCCAGGATCCCGTTCAGATTCTCCACGATGCTTGCGATCCCCTGTGCCGCGATCGCAGCAGTTCCCATCAGAGACACCGTGGACTGGATCGCCAGTTTCCCGAACTGGAACATACTGTTCTCCACACCGGACGGGATCCCGATCCGCAGGATCCTCCTGATCTCGCCCCAGTCCGGGCGGATAGAATGATACTGAGTAAGAGATACAGTCAGCCGCGGGTTCCTCAGTTTGTACATTACCACTGTCATGGCGAAGATCCTTGCCAGAAGGGTCGCGCAGGCAGAACCCGCCACACCGAATCCCAGTCCCCAGACGAACAACAGGTTCAGCACCAGATTGACAAGATTTGACGCCACCGAGATCAGCATTGGCAGCCGGCTGTTCTCCTGCGCCCGCAGGATGCTGGAGCCGTCGTCATACAGGGCGATAAACGGATAGGATATGGCAGAGAAGAAGAAATACTGCTTCGCATTTTCCATGACTGCATCTTCCACCTCGCCGAAGATCAGCGACAGGATCTGTCCGTTAAAAACAATGCACAGCACCCCTATGACCAATGACATCATAAATGTAATGAAAACGAGCTGTCTCGCCGCCTCTTTCGCATGCCCCTCCCGCCTGCATCCCAGATAGTGGGAGCAGACCACCGTTCCCCCTGTCGCCAGCGCAAAGAACGCCTGCACGATCAGGATATTGATGGAGTCCACCAGAGATACCGCCGAGATCGCCGCCGATCCCAGATTGCTCACCACCAGCGTATCCACAGTCCCCATAAATGAATTCAAAAGCTGATCCACTGCCAACGGTATGAGCAGCGCCGCCAGCTTCCGGTTGTCAAACAGCTTCTGTTGATTTTCCTCTTCCATTCCTTTTACTCCCTCTGTCCTTATCCGGGCTGTTTTCTCCCACAAAAAGGACCGGGCGCTCCGGTCCTTTCTCGTTTCTCTTATCTTTTTACAAAATATTCCTCATACCACACAAGGAAGGTATAGATCGTCCACACTTTCCTCCAGTTGTCCGAATTTCCTCCCACATACTCATCAAAGATCGCATTGATCTCATCCACTTTGAAGAACTTCTCCGCGATATCGCTGTGGAACAGCCTGCGCACGTCCCCATTGTATCTCTCATCCGCCATCCAGATACGGATCGGTACGATGAAGCCCAGTTTCTTTCGGAACGCGATCTCATCCGGCAGGACCTTCGCCGCCGCCGTACGGAAAGCCACCTTGTTCTGCTCCTCGTTGACCTTGAACCTTGCAGGCATCCTGGATGCGATATCAAAGATCCTTCTGTCTGTCAGCGGCATACGGATCTCAAGCCCGGCGGCTGTGCTCATCTTGTCCACATTCAGATAGATGTCGCCTTCCAGCCAGATCTGGATATCCACATCAGACATCTTTGTCAGCGGGTCAAGTCCTTCTGTCTCCTCATAAATGTGCTGTACCAGTTCGATCGGCAGCACATCCGGGTCGTATTTCTTAAGGATCTTCTTTTTCTCATCCTCCTTCATGATGTTCGTGTTGCCCACATAGAAGGTCTTGAGGTTATCCCCATAACGCTCTGCGTTGCGGTACATATTGTATCCACCGAAGAACTCGTCCGCGCCCTCGCCGGAGTAGCACAGCTTCGTGTGCTCCGCCGTCGCGTTGCAGGCGATGGTAAATGCGATCGCAGACGCATCGCCCAGCGGCTGTTCCATGTTGTACATCACATAGGGAACGATCTCAAAATACTCTTCCGGCGTGATCAGGCATCTGGAATTCTTGCGCCCCAGGATGTCCGCCGTCTGTTTTGCCAGTCCGGACTCATCGAAACGCGCCTCCTCATACCCGCAGGAATCCGTCATCTCCGCGTCCGACATCGCCAGCACATAGGAAGAGTCCACGCCGCCTGACAGGAAAGACTCCGCTGTCTCATCGTCTGTCTTCACCTCCGGCATGATCTCCTGTATCGTCGTATGGATCTCGTCCGCCCACTCTTCCAGCGTCCTGCTCTCATCCGGACGGAACGTCGGCGTCCAGTACCTCTCGATCTGCAGTCTTCCGTTCTGCCAGATCAGATAGTGTCCCGGCATCAGTTTTTTCAGCCCGCGGAAAAATGTATTTTCTCCCGCCACATAGGTCAGGCTCAGGTATATCTGCAGCATCTCTTCGTTCAGTTCCTTTTTGAACTCGGGCTGCTCCATGATCTGGCGGATCATGGTCCCGTAAAGGAGTTTCCCGTCCTCCGTCTCGTAATAGTAGAACGGCTTTGTTCCGAAGTGGTCCCTTAAACAGAACAGCTTCCTCTCCTCATCGTCCCACAGCGCAAACGCGAACATTCCGTGCATATGGTCCGCCATCTCATATCCCCATGTCTCATAAGCTTTAATGAGGATCTTCTCCTCCCGCTCCTCTCTCGACAGGTCCAGCGGAAGCTCCAGGCGCTCGCAGAGTTCCTCCCAGTTTCGGATGTGTCCCCGATATTCTTTTACTGTTATCATATGTAAATCCTCTCCCGTAAAAATGTCGAATCTTGTCTTTGCTACAAACAATATTATAAACAAATCCAGGAGCATTTCAACCGGTTTTCTCTCACCAATACAGAAAAAGGACCGCCAGAACACCTGTCCTGACAGTCCTCTCTGCTCTACTGCGGGTCATTCCGCACTCTATGCCGCTATATCATCTGATCCTTTTTCTCCAGGATCGCTTCCACAGCCGCACACGCCGGGCAGTCACAATACTTCGCACCGGCAGCCTTGATCTCTCTCGCATGGGCAGCAACACCCTTCGCCTTTTCTGCGCCGAATACCTGCGCTCCCATATCTGATTCCGCAAATGCGATCAGACCATCCACCGGCATGATATCCTGCTCAAGCTCCGCAATATACGCTTTCGTCGCCTCAGCTTCTTCGTCAGTCCCGACTGCATCCAGCCATGCCTTCGCAGCATCCTTCGCCTCCTGACTGCAGGAAGCAGCGTTGATCAGGTCGTTGGTCTTCTCAACAACATAGTCCAGTACTTCTTTGTTCATGATAACTATCCCGCCTTTCTGAATCTCGACGTTTTTCTCCCTAGTCTTCTTTCCGGATGCGCGCAACACCGCTCTTGATCGCCGCTTCCGCAGTAGCCTTCGCCACAGCGTCCTTTACACGCGGATCAAATGCTGCCGGCAGGATGTAATCTGCATTCAGTTCTTCATCGCTTACCAGTCCTGCGATCGCATATGCTGCTGCGACTTTCATCTCATCGTTGATATCAGATGCCTGTACATCCAGCGCTCCACGGAAGATTCCCGGGAAGCAGAGAACATTGTTCACCTGGTTCGGATAATCAGAACGTCCTGTGGAAACAACTGCCGCGCCTGCTGCCTTTGCCTCCTCCGGGAAGATCTCCGGCGTCGGGTTCGCGCAGGCAAAGATGATCGGCTTGTCTGCCATGGTGCGCACCATGTCTCCTGTCAGTGTTCCCGGTGCCGAAACGCCGATAAATACGTCTGCGCCTTTGATCACCTCTGCCAGAGAACCTTTCTCATGATCAAAGTTGGTGATCTTCGCCATCTCTTCCTTGATCGGGTTCAGGCCTTCTCTTCCCTCGTAGATCGCGCCCTTCCGGTCTGTCATGATGACATTCTTCAGTCCCATGGACATCAGGAGTTTGATGATCGCGACACCCGCCGCTCCTGCTCCGGATGTAACGATCTTCACATCCTCTATCTTCTTCCCGACCAGCTTCAGCGCGTTGATCAGACCTGCCAGAGTGATGACCGCCGTACCATGCTGATCATCGTGGAAGATCGGGATATCACAGCACTCTTTTAATCTCTTCTCGATCTCGAAACATCTGGGAGCAGATATATCCTCCAGATTGATCCCTCCGAAACTTCCTGCAAACAGGCTGACTGCTTTTACGATCTCGTCAACATCTTTCGAACGCACACAGAGAGGGATCGCATCCACATCGCCGAACGCCTTGAAAAGTACGCATTTACCTTCCATTACCGGCATTCCCGCCTCCGGTCCGATGTCTCCCAGACCCAGGACCGCAGTTCCGTCCGTGATGACCGCCACTGTGTTCCAGCGTCTGGTCAGGTCAAAACTCTTATGAACATCCTTCTGTATCTCCAGACAGGGCGTAGCAACTCCCGGGGTGTAAGCAAGGCTTAACGCCTCCTTCGAATCCACCGCCGCTCTTGTTTTGATCTCGATCTTACCTTTCAGATCATAGTGCATTTTCAAAGATTCTTTTCCGTAATCCATAGTTCTTCAGTTCCTCCTTTTCGAAAAGATCTTTCTTGAATATCTTCAGTTTCTACATGAGCAGATACATTTTTCATGTACACACTTATAATACGCCTATGCTCCGCCACAGTCAAACATTTCCTCACATTTTAACGCCTCTTTAACCCCTGTTTTTTCTCATTTTTCCACCAAAATACGTAAGCCGTTTCCCAGCATCTCAAATATCAGGAACCGCCGTATTCTGCTTCCCACTCCTCCACTGTCAGCCGCTCCGAATACCAGTCAAATCTCGGTTCAGGATCTGAAGTGAGGATCCGGTTCAAGACATACTGATATCCCCCGTCCGGGAGCAGACGGATCACCACTTCGTGGGAAAATGTCTCTTCAGCTATGTCCTGCTGTGACACAGAAGATACCTGAAGCCGGAGCATACCGCCGCCCAGTTCTTCACACCCTCTCACCTCCGGCGTCACAAATCCCGGATGCCCCCAGTCTTCCAGACACCTGGTGGTGTACTCATACACTGAGGCGCTGCCGTCATAAGCAGCAAGATCTCTCAGCGTATCTGTATCTATGTCAAAAAATGTCTGGATCACTGTTTCAAACTCCTCCGCCGGCACCTCGTACGTCTGCTTTTGAAAATCGGATTCATACGGCATGTCCTTTCCGTACACAGAAGAATAAAACACCTCAAACAGATCATAGAAATCGACCCCGCCAAGATCAGATTCATCCCAGTCCGTCAGAAAAAGGTTCGTATGTCTGTATCCCGCCGGAAGGATATACTTCCGGTTCAGTTCCCTGAGTTCCTCATCCAGAGGTTCGACCCGGACCGCTATGAACCCGATAGCTCCGTCATATCCCGCCGGCTGCTCTTTCTCAATATAGAGATAACCGCTCTCCTTGTCCATCCTCCAGGTATGCGCCTCATAGGAGTCCAACATCTCTGCGCAGGGCTCCCCTTTCTCCCATCCAAGGCTGCTGCGCTCCACCTGGACCTTTCCGCCCTCCGTCATCAGTTCATACCGGACAAATCCGCCATCTTTCGTCACCAGAAACAGGGATACCGCTCCATCCCGCTTCGCTTCCACAGCATCGTTAAATTCCCGGATCATCTCCGGATGGATCATATTGATCTGGTTTTCCGTGTCCACCACCGGATATCCGGACTCTCCCAGGATTGCCATGATCGATCTGATCGTGTCCAGGCCGTCCAGCGCATCCCTTTCCTTAGCTTTCTCGTAAATCTCCTGATACTCCCGGGCAAGCTGTTCAGATTCAGCTAAGATGCTATCGATGCTATCCGCCTTTTCCGAAAACTCCATGTCTTTTTCAGCGTCTCCATTTAAATCTGACTTCCCTTCCTGTTCAGCAGAACTGCAGCTGGTCAGCAGGATCATCGCAATGACACAAATAACCAAAACAAACCGTCTTCTCATCCTCTGCTCCTTTCCGGGATCACTCACCCTTAAATCTTACACTTGTAAGATTATTATATTTTCCTTCGGAGCAGCTGTCAAGTGCTGATTCCTTCCGCCTATTTCTTTATTGATTCCTGAGACTTATTTCTTTAACCGCTCTCTGCGTTTTTGTATCATGGTCAGATAGGATGTCCTCACTGTATCAGAGAGCTGATACCCGATTCTGTTCAGGATAACTTCTATCTGACAAAAAGACTCCTCTCTCTTCGTTTCACTGTCGACCAGAATCTCTATTTCTAAAAAATCTCCCAGCCCGTACACATGATCCAGGCACGCTGTCATTCCATCTTTCTGCAGCATCTGTCTTTCCTTGACCACTTCAGGAGCTGCCGGAGAATATCCTATCGCCTGCAGGATATTCCTGCAGATCTTCCCGTCCTCCACTCCTGTTTCCAGCTCCTTCCGGGTCATAGTCTGGGCGTCCAGCTTCTTCCCCTTAAAGTTGATCTGTGCCCGGATTTCCCCTGTGCTCTGATCCTTTGTTTCACGAACCCGGAGTGCCTCGCCATTTGCCCGGATCTCTCCATGCGCATTGTCAAAATACGTGTCTCTTTCCTCGACAAAACACGCCTCTTTAAAACCGATCTCCTGGATCTTTTTCTTGATCATGTCCGGATCCGTGATCGGAAGTTTTACTTCTACTTCAATCATATTTTCACCGCCTTTCCCTGGTATAACAGGGTTCATTTAGAATGCTGTGGAGCCTTCCAGGATAAGTATATAATAAACGGCAGATAGTTTATATATCTGCCATTTATTATATACTGTATAAAATTTTGATCACTCAAACTCTATCGTCCCCGGCGGCTTACTCGTCAAATCATACATTACCCTGTTCACCCCGCGGACCTCATTGATGATCCTGCTCATCACCTTATTCAGCACCTCATACGGGATTTCCGCCGCCTCTGCGGTCATGAAGTCCACCGTATTTACAGCCCGGAGTGCCACTGCATAATCATATGTCCTCTCATCGCCCATAACTCCGACACTTCTCATATTGGTGAGCCCGGCGAAATACTGTCCGATACTCCGGTCCAGTCCTGCGTTGGCAATCTCTTCTCTGTAGATCGCATCTGCATCCTGCACGATCTTGACCTTCTCCGCGGTCACCTCGCCGATGATACGGATCCCAAGTCCCGGTCCCGGGAAGGGCTGACGGAATACGAGGTATTCCGGGATCCCAAGTTCAAGTCCGGCTTTTCGAACCTCATCTTTGAACAGGTCTCTCAACGGCTCGATGATCTCTTTGAAATCAACATAATCCGGCAGACCTCCCACGTTGTGGTGTGATTTGATCACGGCAGACTCTCCGCCCAGACCACTCTCCACGACGTCCGGATAGATCGTTCCCTGTACAAGGAAGTCAACAGCACCGATCTTCTTTGCCTCTTCCTCGAACACACGGATAAATTCCTCTCCGATGATCTTTCTCTTTCTCTCCGGCTCTTCCACGCCTTTGAGTTTCTCATAGAATCTCTCCTGTGCGTTCACACGGATGAAGTTCAGGTCGTAGGGGCCATCTGGTCCGAACACCGCTTCCACTTCATCGCCTTCATTTTTCCTAAGAAGGCCGTGGTCAACGAAAACACAGGTAAGCTGTTTCCCGATCGCTTTTGAAAGCATGACTGCTGCCACAGAAGAATCCACGCCGCCTGACAGCGCGCAGAGCACCTTTCCGTCTCCAACTTTCTCCCGGAGGGCTTTCACAGTATTTTCCACAAATGCATCCATCTTCCAGTCGCCGGCGCATTCACAGACATTCTTCACAAAGTTGTTGATCATCTTTGTTCCTTCTGCCGTGTGCAGCACTTCCGGATGGAACTGGATCGCGTACAGCTTCTGCTCTGCATTTTCCGCAGCCGCCACCGGGCAGTCCGCCGTGTGAGCAGTGATCTCAAATCCCGGCGCCACCTGTGCGATGTAATCAAAGTGGCTCATCCAGCAGATCGTCGGTGTTGATACATCCTGGAATACCTTGGACTCTGTCTTGTCGATCAGCACTTCCGTCTTTCCGTATTCCCTTACGTCTGCTTTCTTCACTTCGCCCCCGAGCACATGCATCATGAGCTGTGCACCGTAGCAGAGTCCCAGTACCGGGATCCCAAGCTTGAACAGTTCCTCCGAATAAGTCGGCGAATCCGGAAGATAACAGCTGTTCGGTCCCCCCGTCAGGATGATTCCCTTCGGGTTCATTTCCTTAATCTTTTCAATGTCCGTCCTGTAAGAATAGATCTCACAGTACACGTTGCACTCCCTCACACGGCGCGCCACAAGCTGATTGTACTGTCCGCCGAAGTCAAGGACGATCACTAATTCATTCTTCAAGGTTCTCCTCCTGTAAAATACGGTCCCGCAGACCGCTTACTCGTATGTTTTCATTATAGTTGAGCCCGTCCTGTTTTACAAGCATAAAAAAATCCCTCTGACAGAACGTGCCACTCTGTCCGGAAGGATTTTATAAGCCCCATGATCTTTCGAAAAAATACTGTTCCCCTGGTCCACTATGCCGCATACTTTGCGATTTTTTCCATCAGGTCATCACAGTCCTCCGTATGCATGGTCAGATGGATCACATTGTTAAGCCCAAGATTCATGATTCCAAGTATTGATTTTGCATCAACGATCAGACGCCCTTTTTTCATATCCATATCAAATTCATACTTGGAGACTGTATTCACAAATTCAAGGATCTCGTCAGGACTCTTAAAAGTAACATTTATCTCGTTCATCGTCTTTCACCCTTTCTTTGAATTAAACCGTGAAATTTCTTCAAGTTTTCATTTTCGCTATCATACTAACATAATTTTCCAGTTTGAAAAGGGTGAATTTTTTCAGAAAGGTAGAATTTTTTAATGAACCGCCTTACGAAATTCATTCGGCAGCATTCCTGTCTCCTCTTTGAAGACCCGGCTCATATATTTGGGATCCGTATAGCCTGTCAGTTCCGCGATCTGGTTGAGTTTCAACCGGGTATTCAGAAGAAGGTCTTTGATTCGTTCCATCCGGTAATACTTCACTGTCTCTTTGAATCCGTTTCCCGTTTCTTTTTTAAACTGTGTGCTCAGGTATTCTTCTGAGACGAACAGTCTTCCCGCGAT
>DWXK01000038.1 GCA_019119205.1 Candidatus Mediterraneibacter intestinavium | reverse complement strand
ATTCTTTAATGAATAATGTTTTATCAACATAAAATGCATTTCGCTCTTTTATTTTTGTAAAGTCCTGAATACCAATGGCGATCCTTCTCTGCATAGTTCAGTCCCCTTTCTGATATCTCTGATAATTAAGTATATCACAGCCCCCTCCTTTTTCAATGCTGGATCGTATTATCTCCGCTCATCATCGCCATCAGATTGAACGGTGGCAGGATGCTGTCGATCTTTTTATAAAGTTCATCGTCGAAATTGTACCGGAGTTCACATTCCCTGTCAAAGATCATGGTCGGCTCCCTATCCTCTGTCACGGCATCCCACACCGGCAGCTTATCGCTCTGGGGGCGCCCGCTTTTTGCAAATGTCATGAACGCTTCAAACATCTGACTCTCCAGCCGTTCTCCCACCTCCGGGATCTGGCACACTTCCACCAGCTCTGTATTGTGGAAGAAGAAGGGGATATCGGAGCAGTGCCATGCGATCTTATTATGGTGGATCGGGAACTCCAATGTAAAATCATACAGATAAGTGCCAGCCTTCTTCCCTGCCGCATGGAGTTTTGCGATCTCCTTGGAAGGCTGTCTCATCACACGGTCTACCGACAGCAGGTCAGTGGCATTTTTGCCCGGGTAAGTCTCTTTAAACACCCGGATCATCTCATCGGTATGCTCCCCGTATACGGCGCTCACAATCGCCTTGATCTGTTCCTCTGTGAGCTGTGTCTTATCATACTCTGCCGGAGCAAAAGAAAACTCTCCAAATACGCTGCCCACCATAAGCGGGATCTCAAAGGCATGTTCCCTGAAACCGTAGTCAAGAGGATTTCCTTTATAGAACTCATTGACGAGCGGGCCGCCTCCGATATAGCCGCCCTGCATTGCGACCGCCGGGCTTACCTTCGCATAGGCATTGACCAGTTCATAGTAGGGAATGGTCTCCAGCTTTTCCACCTCGTCCCCGGAAAGGCCGAGTTCCTTGAGAAGAGCTTCCACGATCTTTCTCCCGTTCCCGGTGCAGGAAGGCATGAGCGACGCATTGCTCACCCCACTCATGATCAGCGCTTTGTGGAACAGTCCGTCCGCTGCCTCGATCTGCATCAGATCTGCGGCTTTCATCCCTCCGCCGGACTGCCCGAAGATCGTCACATTATCCGGATCACCTCCGAAAAGCTCAATATTGTCATGTATCCACTGCAGCGCTGCGACCAGGTCCGCATGTCCTGCATTTCCCGAATTTTTATACTTCTTTCCATACGGAGACAGATCAAGATAGCCCAGGATGTTCAGTCTGTGGTTGACCGATACGGCTACCACATCCCCTTCCATGCACATGTTATATCCGTCATACGCGGCCTGCTCAATGGAAGAACCCGCAAAATATCCTCCGCCATGCAGCCACACGATCACAGGAAGTTTACTGTCACTGTCCAGAGTCTTTGTCCAGATATTTAAGTTCTGACAATGTTCATCCTGGGGCCAGTAACGATGGGGGACCATAAGTTCCGCGCTGGGCGTGTCCTGCGCCATGAGCGGACAAACGAACCCGTAAGAAGTCGCGTCTTTCACTCCTTCCCATGTCATTTTTTCCGGCATCTGAAACCGATCCGCATAAGCATAGGGAACCCCCTTGAAGATATATTCACCTTTATAAAAGTAACCTTTCAGCTTTCCGCCTGTTGTTTCCAGCACCGGCACATCATCGTAATTAAATATCTCCATCTTTCATTCTCCTCCGATCATTTTATATTCAGATATATTATATACCCTTCGCACTGTTTCCCGACAGCCATTTTTTCTCTGCAGCAAAAAAGGACGATAATGGATTCTTCACATCACTATCGCCCTTTTTGTTCATGGATCATTATTAAGATCCAGCCGTTTCAAACTTTTTATTCTCTGAATAAAGATCTTTGTCGGTCTCCGTTTTTACATTCCCGCCACTTCATCAAACTCTCTCTGGATCTGTGCCGAAGGCTCCGGTGTCAGGAGCGACACTACGACGATGCAGATACTGGAGAAGATGAACGCAGGCAGGAGCTCATAGATATCCCACAGTCCTCCCAGCGGACGGACGAGCAGGTTCCACACAAATACCATACCGGCTCCGCTGACCATACCGGCGATCGCGCCTGCACGCGTAGTCCTTTTCCAGAACAGGCTGAAAAGCATCAGCGGTCCGAACGTAGCGCCGAATCCCGCCCAGGCAAAGCTTACGATCGTGAATATGACGCTGTTCTCATCCAAAGCGATGACGATCGCCACCACAGCGATCAGGAGCAGTGTCAGTCTCGAGACATTCAGCACTTCCCTGTCAGAGGCTTTCTTGCGGAACAGTCCCTGATAGATGTTCTTTGCGAAGGCGGAAGCCGCGATCAGCAGATAAGAATCTGAAGAGCTGATCGTTGCTGCCAGGATCCCTGCCATTACAAATCCCGCGATCAGCGGCGGGAGCAGATTCGTAGCGAGAAGAATGAATACATTTTCCGCATCCGATGATGTTGTCAGCGCTGTCGGGTAGAGCGTTCTTCCCACAAGCCCGATAAATACAGCGATCGTCAGGGAGATGACCACCCACACTGTCGCGATCCGGCGGGAGCGTGTCAGTTCATCTTCGTGTCGGATCGCCATGAACCGCAGGAGCACCTGCGGAACTCCGAAATATCCCAGTCCCCATGCAAGCGCAGATGCGATCGGCAGGAATCCATACTCTGCCGCCTCCCCGAACAGCGGCACCTCGTTCGCGGCCTGCTGTACTCCGTCTGCTGTCTCCGGCGTCGCGATACCGAAGAAATCAAGGAAGCCCGGGATCGACTGTGCATTCTCGATGACAGCTCCAAGACCGCCCGCCGAGACTGTCCCTACGACAACGATCACGCCAAGAGCGATGATCATCACCACCGCCTGCATGAAGTCTGAAGCACTCTCCGCAAGGAATCCGCCGATAATCGTATAGATAAGGACGAACAGTGCGCCCACGATCATCATGGGGATATAAGGCAGATCAAACAGCGTGGAGAAAAGCTTCCCGCAGGTCACAAGGCAGCTTGCCGCATAGACCGTGAAAAAGATCAGGATAAATACCGCCGCGATCGTCATGATCACTTTCCGCTTCTCGTGAAAACGGTTGGAAAAATATTCCGGCAGTGTGATCGCATTGCCCGCTTTCTCACTGTAACGGCGGAGCCTTTTTGAGACGATCAGCCAGTTGATATATGTACCGGCCGCCAGCCCGATCGCTGTCCAAGCTGCATCTGCGATACCGCTCCAGTATGCCACTCCCGGCAGCCCCATGAGCAGCCAGCCCGACATATCTGACGCCTCCGCGCTCATTGCCGTCACCCAGGGGCCAAGGCTCCTGCCCCCGAGAAAGTATGCGTCTGAACTCGCATTTGCTTTTTTTGCAAAAGTAACACCCAAAATGATGACTGCCGCCATATAGATGACCATGGCGATCAGTATCTGTAATGTGTCTCCCATTCCATATTTTCCTTTCTATGTTGCGCGCCGGTACAGACCGGCACTTTTTATGTGTACTGTGACACAGCATAGAAATGATTATAAACAAAATATAAACTTTTGGCAATGTTTTGTTTCTATTTGTGTTTCAGCAAGCTACGGTTCACGCCCCGCTCAGTGATAAAGGGAATCATGTTCTGCATCGCACAGTTCCTCGATCTTCGCTCTCAGCGCCTTCGTCCCTGCCGGATCCTCTCCTCCTGAATTGATGCCGATCACAGCATCTTCCGTCATCACCACGGAAGGAAAATAAAAATCGCAGAGAGCCTTATCGTCAGACACATTGACCATGATCTTTCTCTCCCGGCACTCTTCCCATATCTTCCGGTTGACCGCCCTGTCATCCGTCGCAGCGAGGACCAGGTCATATCCTTCCACATCCCCTGCCTGATATGGTCTGTGCTCTGTTGTGATCAGTCCCTCTCCTTCCATCTCTTCCAGCTCCCCGCACAGTTTGGGCGCCGTCACATGGACAGACGCGCCGAAGCGAAAGAGTGTCCGGGCACGCCGCAGGGCGATCTTACCGCCGCCCGCGATCAGGACACGCTTTTCCGTCAGATTTACAAACATAGGAAAATAGGGTCTTTCCATTTTTTCTCCCTTCAGTCATCCAGCATATACAGCAGCGCGTTACAGATGCACGCTGCGATGTTGCTCCCGCCTTTGCGTCCCCGCGCAACGATGTAAGGCGTATCTTCCAGTCCCAGTATCAGCTCTTTTGACTGTACCACATTAACGAATCCCACCGGCACCCCGATGATCAGCTCCGGTTTCAGAGCCCCTTCCTTTATCAGTTCATAAAGGCGCACAAGGGCGGTGGGAGCGTTTCCGATGGCAAAGATCAGCCGGTCGGTGCATATCGCTGTCTTTTGTTCCTGTGCTGCTCTGTACATCGCCGCCGCTTTGTCCATGCTCGCTGCTGCCCTGGTCGTACCGTCCCGCTTCGCCGCTTCTGCCACGTCTTCATCCGACATAAAGCAGTACACTTCTCCTCCGTACCGGGCAAGCCTTTTTTTATTGATCCCCGACCGTCCCATCTGGGTATCCGTCACGATAGAGGCTCCGCTGCGGATCGCATCAAGTGCTCTCTCCACGGCATGTTCCGAAAAGACAAGATTATCCGCATAATCAAAGTCCGCGCTGGTGTGGATGCATCGTTTGACAATGGGCTCCGTTCCCGGGATGAGCGCCCTGTTCCCCAGTTCTTCTGTTATGATCTCAAAGCTTCTTTTCTCAATATCAGCAGGACGCACCTGCTCCAGTTCTGTCATCATGATCCAACTTCTCCTTCTTCTGTCCTTAATCCTATTGTTGCAGTGTAAACTGTAACATTTTATTTGATCCTCATCCCGATCCCGCAGACGACCCGGTCCACCCGGTCTGCTCTGTCAGCAAACGCTGTGCAGATACGCCCTACCGCTTCCCTGTACTCCCGCTCAAAGGCGTCCACCGGGACAAGCCCGCATCCGACCTCATCACATACGATAAGGATCCCGCTGTTCTTTTTAAGTACCGTATCGATCAGTTCTTCTTTTGTCCTGCCTGCTTCCAGCCATCTTCTCACAAAGAGATGGAAACGGTCCAGCGCCTCACAAGTCTCGATGTCCTGCAGTCCGCACTCTGCCCCGTCTTTCCACACTACATCCGGATACAACTCTTTCGCATAGCCAAGTTTCCCCTGATATGCGCCACCTGTCACCAGTTTCATGCCTGTCCTGCCCCTTTCTTCCGCTGCCTGCTCCTGCAGGTTCTGTCCGTCCGTCTGTCTAGGATCTCCCTTCACAGGGATCCGGCGCCCGTATACCACTTCGCTCACCCGGTCCGACATCTCTGCCAGCGCCCGGTTGATCTGCGCCAGATTTTTCTTATAGACCGCCATCTCCGGAGAATCCGGCTCGGATTCCGCGAACACCTCGTTCGTCACCACCACAAGATGTCTGCATCTTTCCTTCAGGAGACGTATCCCGCTCACTGCCGCTTCCACGGTATTTTCTCCTGCTCCGCCTTCCATGTACATCTCATTTGCAGTGAGGTTTGACACACACTCAAGCAGGACACAGGCTCCACTCAGTTCAGGCGCATCCTCTCCAGTCAGTTTCCCCGCCAGATCCTGGTACCACTCCAGCGTATGAAATCCCTTTCCCGCACGCATCTGTCTGTGATTTTCGATCTTTTCCTCTGTCTCCCTGCCATAAGGGAACATGTCTGCAATATAATAGAGGGGTATCTCCCTTTTTTCCTTTTCCTGTAAACGTCTGCGGCTTTGACAGACTGCATTTTCCGCATATGCGGATTTGCCGCTGCCGCTCCCGCCCGTGACCAGTTCCATCATGTCCGCGCTTCTCCTGACTTAAGATCATTCTCATTTTTTTCTCTTTATCCGGATCCTGAACACCGTATCCACGATAAATATCGCCAGAGCGATCACTCCCGCGATCTCCAGTGTCTGGAGCAGATAATAGGACGACCGGGCCCGGTCGTCCGCGATGATATAGTAGACCGCCCTGTACATTCCTGCCCCGGGTACAGTAGGCAGTATGCCTGCGATCAGGAACACCGTGACCGGCGCCTTGAATATCCTCGCAAAGATATGTGCCACCAGGGAGATCACCAGCGCTGAGAGAAAACATGCCGGCACAGTGTCAAGGCCGCGCTGCATACTGTAAAAGTAGACCCAGCCGCCGAACGCTCCGGCAAATCCAGCCTGCAGGATGTATTTCCGCGGAGTCTCCACAAGTACCGCAAACCCCGCAACAGCCAGGAAACATCCCACTGTCACCAAAACCAGTTCCATCACAGCAGACCACCTCCCTGCCAGAAAACAGTTGTCAGCCCGATCCCCACACCGACTCCGATGGCAACTGCCGCCGCAGTCACGAACGCTTCCAGGGCTCTTGCACCGCCCGAGATATAGTCGCCACGGAGCGTATCCCGTATGGCATTGGTGATCGCCACTCCGGGTACAAGGGGCATGATACCGCTGATAATGACCGTGTCCATGTTCAGGAGCGGGTTCCAGAGCTGCAGGAGGACCGCAGCCACGGCAGCGCCTGCCGCACAGATCATGTTCAGGATGAACCTGCCGATCCGTACCCGTTTCCCGATCGTCGTGAGGACTGCCAGAACGATCCCTATCCCCGCCGCGGCCAGGATCTCCCGGATCCCGCCTCCAAACAGCGGAGCGAATCCCGCCGGCACCAGCACGGTGGCAAGGTTATACATCAGGACACTATATTGTTTTCCCTTTATGCTTTTCAGCTTTTCCCAGGTCTCTTCCGCTGACAGTTCCCCGGCACAGTACTTCCTTGAGATCTCGTTCACCTCCACGATGCGGTGCATGTTTGTCCCCCTGTCATGGACCCGGCGCATCACAGTGACCGCCTCCTCCCCGGGACGGTCTATCGTGACGATGATCCCGGTCAGCATCACAAGAGCCTCCGTCTCCGCTGTTCCCGCGGTATCAAGGATATGTTTGATCGTATCTTCCACGCGGTAAGTCTCCGCGCCGCTCTTCAGCATGATCTCTCCTGCCAGAACTGCCATATTTGCCGTTGATTTATCATCCATTCTTTTTTCCCCGACTTCTTTTCTCACCATACCTGTCTAATATACCACTCCTGCCCCATTTAATACAATATCAGACTCTGCAGCTTTTATAAACTCCTCCATCTCCGGCGACAGCCATTTATTCCTGTGATAGAAGATCTGCCGGTAAAGAGTCCTCTTAAGTTCCGGCACGTCAAGTATGGCGAGTTCTCCCCGCTCCACCCACTCACGGACCGCAAACAAAGGAAGATACGATATCCCCCTGTTCTCCCGGACCATCCGGATGATAAATTCGGTATTGCTGATCTCCAGAGCCGGTGTGAGCATCCGTCCCTTTGTCTCGAGAAAGCTGTCCAGCTCCCTCCGATAGTTCTCGTCTTTCTCTGTCAGGAAGAACGGACACTCCAGCAGTTCCTCTGCTTCCATCCCCTTTCTCCCTGCCAGCGGGGAGGATGCGGAGGACACAAAGACGATCGGTTCCTCCACTTCCATGACTTTATTCCAGTTCTCATTATATCGCTGCCTGTCCAGAATATAGATCAGATCCAGACGGTTCGCTTCCATCTGGCCGATCAGCTCTTTCGGAGAGCCGGTGATGATCCGGATCGATACCCTGGGATGCTCCTGCCGGAAGTGGTTCAGGATCGGCGGGAGCTTGGAAAAGCAGAGAGACTCCAATGTTCCGATACTCAGAGGACTGCTCAGTTCATCCCGCTTCCGGTTAAAATTTTTTGCCCGGTTCATCTCCTGTATGATATCCGCCGCATACCGTTGGAACTCCCTCCCCTGGGACGTCAGCGCCACACTCTTTCCCATCCGGTCAAACAGCCGGGCGTCCAGTTCCTGTTCCAGAAGCCGGATCTGCACTGTCACCGCAGACTGAGAGTACCCAAGGGACTGCGCCGCTTTGGAAAAACTTCCGGTCTGGGTGATCGCCATAAATGTCTGAAGCTGTCGTAATTCCATCTTCTCATCTCCGTATCATGAATTATTTTCAATTATTCTATAAAATCTATGAATTTGATTCATGTATACTGTCATGATATACTACAGATGCTAAAAGGTCAACAGTACAAAAAATCAGGAGGAACAGCATGTCTTTTATCAGTGTATTCGATGTACTCGGTCCGAACATGATCGGACCTTCCAGCTCCCACACGGCAGGGGCGGCGGCGATCGCGCTCCTCGCCCGCAAGATGATGAACCGGGAACTTGTCCGGGCGGACTTCACCCTGTACGGCTCTTTCGCGCAGACTTACCGGGGACACGGGACAGACCGGGCTCTTCTGGGCGGGATCATGGGCTTTTCTACCGATGACCGCCGCATCCCGGATTCTTTTTCCATCGCAGAAGAACGTGGACTCTCCTATTCTTTTACCGTCAATGACCGGGAGACCGAGATCCATCCCAACACCGTCGACATCCGGATGGAAGATATCGAGGGGCACGTCCTCACAGTCCGGGGCGAATCCATCGGAGGCGGAAAGGTGCGCATCACACGGATCGACCAGGTGGAAGTAGACTTCTCCGGTGAGTACAGTACTCTCATCGTAGTACAGCAGGACAAGCCGGGCGTGGTCGCCCACATCACCCGGTGTCTGAGCGAAAAGAATGTCAATATCGCATATATGAAACTCTACAGGGAGGAGAAAGGCTCCACTGCCTACAGCATCGTCGAGTCCGACGACTTCCTTCCCGAAGAAGCAGTCCGCAGGATCCGGGAAAACCAGTATGTCCGCGACGTGATGCTGGTGCAGTCACAAAAGGAGGCATAGGAAATGGATGGATGTAAGAGAAAGATCAATTTCAGAAATGCAGAAGAGCTCTCCGGCCTGTGCCGCAGCCACGGGCTTCCGATCTCGGAGATCATGCTGAGACGGGAATGCAGTTTCACCGAAGTCTCCCGCAAAGACGTTCTCGCGCGGATGGGACATGCCTGGGAGATCATGAAAGAATCGGCGCGCGCTCCGATCCATGCTCCGAAAAAATCCATGGGCGGTCTGATCGGAGGAGAGGCGCAGCTTCTCGCCCGTCACCGTAACGAGGGAAAGAGCGTCTGCGGTGATGTCATCAGCCGCAGCATCACTTACGCGATGGCAGTGCTGGAAGTGAACACCTCCATGGGACTGATCGTGGCCGCCCCCACGGCAGGTTCCTCCGGCGTCGTCCCCGGCGTCCTCCTTGCATTGCAGGAAGAACATAGTCTCTCCGATGAAGAGGTCATCCGCGTGCTCTTCAATGCCGGAGCCATCGGCTATCTTGCCATGAGAAACGCCACCGTCGCCGGTGCGGTAGGCGGCTGTCAGGCAGAGGTCGGAGTCGCATCTGCCATGGCTGCCTCTGCTGCTGTAGAACTGATGGGCGGGACGCCGTGCCAGTGCCTGAGCGCAGCCTCT
Organism: Candidatus Mediterraneibacter intestinavium; assembly: GCA_019119205.1. Taxonomy (GTDB): domain Bacteria; phylum Bacillota; class Clostridia; order Lachnospirales; family Lachnospiraceae; genus Mediterraneibacter; species Mediterraneibacter intestinavium. Next base: position 22,912 of record DWXK01000038.1, on the reverse strand, counting down.
ACGGTCCTGATGAACATGCTCGGGCTGGTCTGTGATCCCATCGGCGGACTGGTGGAATCTCCCTGTCAGGGGCGCAATGCCGCCGGAGCCGCCAACGCTCTTATCGCCGCAGAACTGTCCTTAAGCGGTGTACACCAGCCCATCCCCTTCGATGAGATGCTGGATGCCATGTACACAGTGGGAAAACGTCTCCCAATGGAGCTCCGTGAGACTGCCCGGGGCGGCTGCGCTGCAACGCCCACCGCGTGCAGTCTCTGCGGAGGATGCTGAGTCTCTATCCGATATCCGCATAGCGGTATTCCAGCGCCCCGCTCGCCGGGATCTGGCGGATCCCTGTGATCTTCGGATCGACCAGGTTCACGCTCTTCATGGCGTAGAGAGGCATGATATAGAACTGTTCTCCCACAGCGAGCTGCTCTGCCTGGTGCATCAGCTCTGCCCTCTTCGCCGGGTCCGGTTCGGAGCTTGACTGCTCTACCAGTGCGTCATACTCCGCATCCTGGATCCCGCTGCAGTTGTACGTACTGTTTGACAAAAGCATGGACAGGTAAGTATACGGGTCCGCAAAATCAGCGGTCCAGTTCATACGTATCATGTCAAAATCCCCTGCATAACGGCTGCTGTAGTTGGACTGCAGCTCCTGCGCGTTCAACTCGATGTTGATATTCAGATTTTCTTTCAGCTGCTCCTGGATCACCTGCGCCGTATCCGAATCCATCTCCAGAGTAGGATAACTGTAGGTCAAAGTGGGGAATCCTTCCCCGTTCGGGTATCCAGCTTCGGCAAGGAGTTCCCTCGCCCGCTCCACATTTTCCTCAAAGGGCTGCTCTGCCCCGTCCACAAAATACTCCCCTGTCTCTTTGTCTTTCATATATTTTGCGATCAGGTTGTAGGTCGGCTCTGTGTCCGTCCCGACGATCTGGCAGAGTTCTTCCCTGTTTATCGCCAGGTTGATCGCCTCGCGGACCCGGACGTCGTCCAGAGGCTCCACGTTCAGATTAAAGTAGATATATCTTGTGGCGATCAGGTCCGTGACAAGAAGGTCGTCCTGCCCGTCATAAAGTTCCATGACCGTGGACGGCAGTGAAGTCGCCACATCAACCTCTCCCGCCTGATATGCGTTTGCCATGGACTGGGTGTCATCAAAGAACCGGTAGGTGATACGGTCCAGATGGATCCGGTCCTTATCCCAGTAGTTTTCATTTTTCTCCAGGACAAAATACTGATCCGGCACATATTCTGTCAGACAGAACGGACCGTTCGCAAGGCTCGTCTCCGGATCTGTATCCCACCCGCTGTCCGGGGAATCCGCATATCTCTCACAGGAAGGCGTATACACCGGAAGCCGCAGAAGGTCCAGGAAATATACGCAGGGCTCCGCGAGGCGGAAGGTCAGCGTGTAGTCGTCCGGAGTCTCCACCCCCAGCGTGTCCATCTCTGCCTCTCCGTTGTAGATCGCCTCTGCGTTCTCGATGGGGAACAGATAATTTGCATATCCGCTGCCGGACGCAGGATCCAGGGCGCGTGTGATCGTGTTCAGGAAGTCTGCGGAGGTCACCGGCGTCCCGTCCGACCAGAGGGCGTCTTCCCTCAGGTGAAAAGTCCACACCGTGGAATCCTCGTTCACTTCGTAAGACTCCGCTGCCCTGTACTCGATCTCCCCGTTCTCGTCAAAAGTGAGGAGTTCGTCCAGGGCGCTCACCGAGTAGGCGAGATAGGTAAGTGCAATGGACCCGGCAGGATCCATGGTCCCTGTCTCGCTGTTGATCGCCACCGTAATCGCCTTTTCTCCACCCTCTGCCCCTGCGCTTCCTCCGCTCCCTGCACCGGAACATCCTGTCAGGGCTGCCGTGCAGAGCATCACCCCTGACAGGATGAGCGCCGCTGTTCTGTTTCCGGATACTTTTTCCAATATTCTCATTCTGATTCTGCCTTTCCTTTCTGTCATGCCGTCCCGCATTCTATCTGTTTTTCCTCTGTGCTGATGAAGAGAAGTTTTATTTTCTCTTTCCTCAGATCTGTGAAGTCATGATATAGTCTCTTCCCCGCCTTCCGCTGTGTTCCGCGGAGTAGAGGAAACAGGACACCGTCCGTTCTCCGAATCTGTACGCCTCCGGTACCTGCTCCATACAGCATCCCATCACATAACCACATTCTCCCGCAAACGGACACCCCTTTCCGGACAGCGCCTTATCTGCAGTCCGCTTTCCAAGAGGAAGACTCCGGATCCTTCGCGCCCTCAGCGGGTCCGCTTCCGGAACCGCCTCCAGGAGCTGTTTCGTATAGGGATGCCAGGGATCCGAACAGATTTCCCTGGTCTTCCCTGACTCTACCAGCCTGCCTCCATACATGACCCCCATCCTGCTGCTGATCCGCCGGATGACATGCATATCATGGGAGATAAACAGGCAGGCGATCCCCTGCTCCCGCTGAATGCCCAAAAGCAGATCCAGGATCTGTTCCTGTGTCACTGCGTCAAGAGAGGACAATGCTTCATCACAGATCAGGAGCTCAGGCCGGACGATCAGGGCACGGGCGATCCCGATCCGCTGTCTCTGCCCGCCGGAGAGCTCAGAGGGATACTTATCCATGTATTCTTCTGTCAGCCCGACCCGCTCCAGCATATCACAGATGGTCTTCCGCCGCGCCGCCCTCTCTGCTTTCCGGTCCCGTCGCCGCGCAGAGCAGAACTGCTTCTCTGCCGCATTGTCCCTGGCAGGCACTGTCCCCATCCTCCGGCGCTGCGATCCATCCCAGCTGTCCGCCCCCCGCAGGGCCTCCTCCAGCGCCTGTCCCGCCGTAAGGCACGGATTCAGGGAAGCATACGGATCCTGAAACACCATCTGCACCCTGTTCCTTCCCCTGTCTCTTCGTTTCTGTCCCAGCGGCTGCCCATTTTGATACAGGACTCCTCCGTCTTCCTTGAGGATCCCGGTCAGCACCCTTGCGAGTGTGGTCTTCCCGCTGCCGCTCTCGCCGGCAAGGGCAAACACCTCTCCCCGGCGAAGATCCAGGCTGATATCCCGGATCCCGTCCCTGGTGTTATACTCTTTCGTCACATGCTCCATCCGGAGGATCACCTGGTCCCCCGGGGTCACGCCGTTCTTCCGCTTCTGTTTCGCACTGCTCAGGAGCTGTTTTGTATATTCCTCCTGGGGATCATAAAAAACGTCCTCCACTCTGCCGGACTCGACGATCTCTCCCTCGTGCACCACGTAAACCCGCTGACACAGTGATGCGGTCACGCCAAGATCATGGCTCACCAGAAGGAGCGACGTGCCGGTCTCTTCCGCGATCCGCTTCAGCAGCCGGAGGATCTGTGCCTGTACCGCTGCATCAAGCGCTGTAGTGGGCTCGTCAGCTATGATCAGCTTTGGCTCGCAGGCAAGGGCGATGGCGATGACCACCCTCTGGCGCATCCCTCCGGAAAGTTCAAAGGGATACTGGCGCATCCGCTTTTTTCCGTCACTGATCCCCACCATGTCCAGAAGTTCCACTGCCCGTTCCCGCGCTTCCCGCCTTCCGCAGTGTCTTCTCGCCCGGACCGTCTCCGTGATCTGCCGCCCTATCTTTACCGTCGGGTTCAGACAGCTCTGAGGATCCTGGAACACCATGGCTACGTTCACACCGGGAACCGGAGCCTCCCCGCACACCGCGATCTTCTCTGACTGCACTGCCGCATTTTTCTTCAGAAGCCCCATGACCGCCAGCATCGCCGTGCTTTTTCCGGAACCGGACTCTCCGACGATCCCTGTGATCTCTCCTTCTTCCACATAGAGGTCCGTATCTCTGAGAGCCCTGTACACGCCCTGTTCTGTATGATATTGTACGCTCAGTTTCTTAATGTCAAGTGCTCTCATACTTCCGTCCTTCTTCTGTCCCTCTGCTCCATCGATGTTCCGATCATATTCAGCGCCAGCATCATCACGCAGAGTACCAGCAGCGGAAATATCATCTGATAAGGATACAGCATCATCTGGCTCCGCGCTTCCTGGATGATCGTGCCCAGGCTCGCCGCCGGAGCCGCGATCCCGATCCCCAGGAAACTTAAGAACGCCTCCGTAAATATCGCCTGAGGAATAAGGAAAATGAAATTTACCGTGATCGGTCCCGCCGCGTTGGGAAGAAGATGCCTGACCAGTATCCGCAGCGGGGAGATCCCTTCCATCTGCGCCGCACGGGCAAAGTCCATCCCTTTCAGCCGCAGGATCTCTCCCCGTACGATCCTCGCCATATCGATCCAGCCTGCGATACACAGCCCGAGGATAATGCTTGCCGCCCCAGCGCCCATCACCAGTGTGATCAGGATCACATAGAGCATGGACGGGATCGCCGATACCACATCCGCGATCCGCATCAGGATCATGTCAGCCTTTTTCCCGGCATATCCCGACACTGCCCCGTAAAGCACACCGATGAAGCCGTTCAGTCCCGCGCTGACCAGCCCTACCAGAAGGCTCAGTCCTGCGCCGTACCAGACTCTCGCGAAGAGATCCCGCCCGAACTTGTCCGTGCCGAACCAGTGTGTCAGGGAGGGAAGGCTGTTCTGGATGGATGCGTTCTGTTCCGAGTAGGACCAGGGGGAAAAGAGAGGGACAAAGACTGCCAGCAGGATCCAGATCCCGAGGAGGATCCATCCTGCCGCCGCCCGGCGGTCGCTAACAAAATACCGCCGGAATCCATTTTTCCCACGGGCAGTTTTTTCACCCGCAAGTCTTATCTTCTGTCCTTCCATCTTATCCTGCCTCCTCCTGGTATGCCCGCCTCACCGCAGGATCAAGCCATGCGCTCAAAAGGTCCGTGACCAGGTTCACCCCGATGACCACAGCTCCCATGAACACAGTCAGCCCCATGATCAGTGTGTAATCCCTGTTTGTGATCGAATTTACGAATTCTCTCCCGATCCCCGGGATCGTAAAGATACTCTCCACAACAAAGCTTCCCGTCAGCAGAAAAGCGGACGCAGGTCCGATATAGTTGAGGACCGGTCTCCACGCATTTTTCAGGGCATGGGTAAAGATGATCCGCTTCCTGCCAAGCCCCTTTGCCCTGGCGAAAAGCACATACTCTTTCTCCATCTCTGACTCCAGCGCATTTCCTGTCAGGCGGGTGATCACCGCCGTCGGATAGACAGCCAGGGACGTGACCGGGAGGATATAGTGGGCGGGAGTCAGAAGGCCTGACGCCGGGAGCAGTCCAAGCTGCACGCTGAAAAGGAGCAGGAGAAGGATTGCCACCGCAAATCCCGGGATCCCCGCAAGGACCATTCCCACAGCGGAGATAGTCTCTCTCACGATCCGCCTCCCGGTCACTGCCCTCAGGATGCCAAAAGCCGTTCCTATAAGGATCGCAGCGATCAGCGCCGGCACTCCCAGCGACGCTGTGATCCGCCAGGTCCGCCCTATGATGTCCATCACCTTCACCCCTGGATCTTCATAGGAGACGCCCAGATCTCCCCGGAGAAGATTTCCCATATATGTCATAAACTGCTCAGGCAGAGGACGGTCCAGTCCGTATTCCCTTTCCACCGCCTCCACTACCTGTTCCGACACGCTCCCTGTCTGAAAAGGGCTGCCCGGCATGAGACGGACAAGAAAAAATGTCACACACGCCAGAACAAAAAGCGCCAGTATCCCTGTCAGTATCCTTTTTAATGTATAGCGCAGCATTTCTCCTCACCTTCCTTTTCTCTGAGAGTCTCCATTGCAGAGAAGTCCGCCTATGCAAAGTCTGTCGATATAGACAATCTCCTCCCATCTTACCGCAATTCACACATCGAATCAACTATCCAAAAAATCATCCGCTTCCTCCCGCGACCGGAAGATGTGGATTTCCTTTCCATCTCTGTACTGTTCGAGCAGTTCATAGATCCGCGGGAGCTGGTCTTCCGGGAAATCCAGGATCCACTGCCGGAACTCTTCATCAAATTCCGTCTCCACCCAGGGAAGGTCCTCTCTTCTGGTGCCGATCCGCTCTTTCGCCCCCTGCAGGCAGACCTCCACCGGATGATCGAGAAGAAAGACCGTATCACATGCCTGCAGCCTCATTTCAAGAGTGCGAAGATAATTCCCGTCGATGATCCACCGCTCCTTCTCAAGGATCTTTTGCAGCCTGCTGTCAAACTCTTCCGGGGTGATATTCGTCCGGTCCGCCCTGTGCCAGATCATATCCAGATAATAAAGCGGAAGCCCGGTCTTTTCTCTTAGTCTCCTGGCAAATGTACTCTTCCCGGAGCCGGGGCTCCCGATGATGATCACCTTTTTCATAGCTGTCTCCTTCCCTGATCACTGCTCTCTCCCAGACTTTAGCTGATGCAGTGACCGTAATGCATTCATTATAGCGGATGAGTCCTGCCGCATCAAGATGCCGCCTGCGTTCTTGTCGCCTGCGTTCTTTCTGTCAATGGTACTATTGACCCCATGTATTGTTTGTATTATTATATATAATACAAATATGACATTTAGAAAGCAGGTGTATCATATGATCTTCTCACTGGATATGAAGAGCAGCACTCCTATCTATGTACAGCTCCGCAATCAGATCGTCACCGGGATCGGGCGCGGAGAGCTGAAAGCCGGGGAAAGCCTCCCCACAGTCCGGCAGATGGCGTCGGACATCGGAGTGAACACCATGACGGTCAATAAGACCTATCAGCTCCTGAAATCCGAAGGCTTCATTGAGATCGACCGGAGAAAAGGAGCCACAGTCTGTCCGGTCAGCGCTTTTTCCGAGAAATACCGTGAAAAACTGGAAGACGAACTGGAACTTCTCTCTGCCGAGGCGTCTCTAAACGGCATGGACCGGCAGGAATTTCTTAAAACCTGCGAACGGATCTTCGGACAGATGCATCCGGAACAGACCGGGGAGGTGTGAGATATGGCCAATCTGCTCATCTTTGTCTTTTTTGCCCTGTTTGACGCAGGGATGGTCGGTATATGCGGACTCTGCTGCTCGGGCAAGGAAAAATACAGTGAAGGAAAGATCCTGGGCATCCATGTCCCTCCGGAAGCCGTGGAGGATGAAGAAGTCAGAACGCTCACAGAAGCATACCGCAGCGGTTTCCGCCGTTTCCAGCGTCTGAACCTTGTCCTCGGGCTCCTGGTCCCTGCTCTTTCTTTTCTGAATACAGGGATTGGGATCCTGTTCTGGACACTGTGGCTTCTGATATACTGCCTTGCCTTCCCCTTCCGGTCCATGAGGAGCATCCGCAAGATGTATGCGCTCAAAAAGAAGCGGCACTGGATCCGCGAAGACCAGCCGCCTCATGTGGCAGTGGACACCCGGGTGGGCGCCATGTCCGACCGCTTTCCGATCCCCTGGCAGTGGCACCTTCCGGCTCTCGCCGCAGGCATCGGATTATGGATCTTCCCTGCCCTGCGCAGTTCCTTTACAAAACTTTCCAGCGGCTGGATCTTCCCCGCACTTGCAGTTTTTCTGCCACTGCTTTTTCTCAGCCTTCATCTCTTCTTTACCGGACGAAGAAATGAAGTGTACAGCCAGGACAGCACTGTAAACGAAAAACTGAACCGCCTGACAAAGCGCACCTGGTCCGCAGCCATGCTCACCGCCGACTACGCCGGCATGGTCGGACTGCTCTACATTTGTCTTCGAATCGTCTTCGGCAAAGAGCTGAGTCTCTGGGATTACGGTGTCTATTTTATCGTCGACATGGTAGGAGCCGCCGCTGTGATCACCAGCGTCCTCCTGATAAAGCAGCGCCGCCGCGACATTTTAAGCAGGGATCCCCAGCCCCTTCTCACTGACGATGACGAGTACTGGAAAAACGGATGGTATTCCAATCCATATGACCGTCACCTTTTTACCGAAGACCGGCTGAACAGTTCCAGCTACGCCCTCAACTTTGCCCACCCTGCCGCAAAATGGTGGGTTGCCGCAACGGTTTTTATCTGTATCGCCGCAGTGGCGCTCTGCCTTGTCCTTGCAATGATACTGGGAAGTCTGGACCGCTCTTCCCCGGAAATGACTATAAGAGAAGATCAGGTAACGATCTCTTATTCCTTTTACGACTGCAGTTTCTCCGCTGACGAGGTCCGGTCCGTCGAGCTCATCCCGGAACTTCCGGAAGATAATTTTGACCGTGAGAACGGTGGAGATACAGATACAGTCCTTGTAGGATATTTCGAAGGAGATAAAACAGGGGACACGATGATGTTCCTTCTAAAAGAAGAAACACCGCTGATCCGGATCGAACTCCGGGACCAGACAGTGTTTCTAAACAGTTCTTCAGATACACAGACAGAAAAATGGTATGAGGACCTCATCACGCTGCAGGAGAAGTGACCTCCTGCAGTTTTCATTTTCCCTTTCTCACAGAAGCCTTCTCAGTTCCTCGATCTCTTCCTCTGTTGTCCCCCAGCTTGTGGCGAATCTCACCACCGTATGTTCCGCATCCGCTTTCTCCCAGAAGCTGAATGCCACCTTCTCCTTTAACTGCTCGATCCTGCTGTCTTCCATGACAACAAACTGCTGGTTTGTGGGAGATTCCCAGGCAAAGGGAAGCCCTTTCTCTCTCAGGACTTCCTTCAGCTTTTCCGCCATCCCGGCAGCATGCCGGCTGATCTTAAAATACAGATCATCTGTAAAGAGGGTGTCAAACTGGATCCCCAGAAGACGCCCCTTTGCCAGAAGCGCGCCGTGCTGTTTCACGGACGTCAGAAAATGGCGCGGCGCTTTTTCCGAAAATACCACCGCCTCCCCGCAGAGGGCTCCCACCTTTGTCCCTCCGATGTAGAAGGCGTCGCAGAATGCTGCCACATCAGGCAGTGTCACATCTGTATCCCTGCTCATCAGCCCGTATCCCAGGCGTGCTCCGTCCAGATACAACGGGATCTCATATTGTCTGCAGATCTCTGAGATCTGTTTCAGCTCCTCTTTTGTATACAGTGTCCCGAACTCTGTGGGATGAGAGAGATACACCATCCCCGGGAATACCATATGCTCATGATTTTCATCCCGGTAAAATCCTTCCAGATACTGCTCCAGTTCTCCCGGATCGATCTTTCCTGTATGCCCCGGGACCGTGAGCACTTTGTGTCCGGTAAACTCCACCGCGCCGGCCTCATGCACAGCAATATGTCCGCTGTCCGCAGCAATCACACCTTCATAGCCGTTCAGCATGGAGTCGATCACCACTGCATTGGTCTGCGTCCCGCCCACGAGGAAATGAACTTCCGCATTCTCACTGCCGCAGGCCCTTCTGATCTTCTCTCTGGCGCTCTCGCAGTATGGGTCGCTCCCGTAGCCGGAGAGCGGTTCCAGGTTCGTCTCTGCCAGCCGCTTCAGGATCTCGGGATGCGCTCCCTGTATGTAGTCGTTTTCAAATGATATCATGATCGATCTTCCTGTCCTTAAAATAGTATTCTCTGTCGTGGTCACTGATCTCCCGCAAAACCCGGCAGGGATTTCCCACTGCCACCACATTTGCCGGAATATCCTTCGTCACAACACTTCCCGCGCCGATGACCGTGTTGTCTCCGATCGTGACCCCGGGGAGGATGATCGCACCGGCACCGATCCAGCAGCATCTTCCGATATGGACCGGCATATTGTACTGATAGAACTTCTCTCTGAGTTCCGGCAGGATCGGATGCCCCGCCGTGGCGATGGTCACATTCGGTCCGATCATGGTGTAGTCCCCCACATAAATGCTGGTATCATCCACCATAGTCAGGTTAAAATTGGCATAGATATATTTCCCGAAGTGCGCGAATGCCCCGCCCATGTTCGCATGGAGCGGAGGTTCGATGTAACACCCTTCCCCGATCTCCGCAAACATTTCCTTTAACATCTCTTCTCTCTTTTTCCCTTCTGTGGGACGCGTCATATTGTAGTCATAGAGACGGTCCAGGCGTCTTGTCTGGTCCTCTACGATCTCGTCGTCGCCCGGAAGATAGAGTTCTCCTGTGTGTAATTTTTCTTTCATACTGCTCATGTTCATTTCCTCCCTTTGTTATATGGACACCGCTTCCCGATACACTGATTATTACTGCCGGAGTGACTGCATAATATCTCTTTCAGTTCCATCCGGACTCCGAGATGTTCTTCCGCAAAATGCACTGCTTCTGTGACCGCGGCATAGGAATTTCTCTTACAGCATCTTGGACCGCCGATCTCTCCGATCCGTTTCAGAGCACAGGAGGTCATAAGGTTCGACAGCCCCCACGCTTCCTTCGCAAGCGGGGTCGATCCTGTGACTATTGACACGAACATCCCGGTGCTTATCGCTGCTCCACAGGCGCCCCAGAAACCGCATGCACCTCCCGGGACTTCCTTTCCCCTGGACTGCATTTCCAGAAGGGCAGAGGGAAGATCGATCTCTCCTCCCGCATTTTTATACGCAGTAAGCAGGCTTGAACCGACCAGGATGTGATGCTCCGGTCCGTGCATATGACAGAAGGGAAGAGCCATCAGCCCCTCCAGGATCTCATGAGGATCCCTGGAATCCTGTTCCAGACAGTAAGCGACCACCGCATCAACTCCCTGCGTATGGCATTCATCACAGACATAGTGACCATTTGTACACCTTGTCCGGCTCATCTCTTTCTTATGGCAGAGGGCGCACTCCATCAGCACGCCCTCTTCCAGATATTCCAGAGGAGCCTTACAGATCAGACACTCTTCCTTCATCGGCGCACTCCTTTCCAAGTTCCTTATTTTTTATCCTCGCTGCAAGATCTTTTACATGTTCCTCGATCTTCTTTGCCACTGCGATGAACTCTTCATCCTCTTTTCCTGAAGGGTCTTCAAGCCCCCAGTCCTCCCTGTATCTGCAGGGCAGGACGGGACACTGCACATTGCATCCCATGGTGATGACAATGTCGATCCCGGGCAGTTCATCAAGAAGCTTTGGATACTGCTCCTTCTCCATATCAATCCCGTACATTTTTTTCATGATGCGGACCGCGTCCTGATTGATCTGCGGCTTTGTCTCGGTCCCCGCTGAATAACTTTCAAACACATCCGAAGCAAACTTTTTTCCAAGCGCTTCCGCCATCTGGCTGCGGCAGGAATTGTGCACGCAGATAAAAGCGACTTTCAGCATTTCTATTTCCTCTTTCCTTTTTCAGTTCAGGCACCTTTTTACTGTCCTGTTCTGCATGATCTCTCGAAGATCTTCTCAGCCCATCTTACCGCAATTCACCCATCGAATCAACCGATACATAAAAAGTTCCGGTACAGAACTGTCTCCAGACCTGTACCGGAAATAGATCACAGATTCAAAACAAGTGCGCATGCGGACCATGTTTGGAGGCAGACTCTGACTCTCTGTGCACCATAGCCACAGGCACCATCAGACAGATCCCTGCCATCCCCGCCAGAAGGATCATAGTCCATCCAACGGGATACTGCCATACAAAATACGACAGCCTCGCCTCCATATATCCCCGGATCAGTGCCAGAAGCCCGCTTCCTGCCGTCAGGATGAGCGCTGCCGTGATCAGGCAGTAAAATCCGCCCTCTGCCATCAGCATACGCCGCTTCTGCCTCCCGGTCATGCCGATGCTCTCCATCACCGCCAGTTCTCTCCTGCGCGACAGGATCCCTGTAATCATAACATTAAGATAATTCGTGATTCCGGCGCACAGGAGCACTGCGCTGATACTTCCCAGGATCAGCCGGCTTCCCCGGATCTGGTCCGCCGCCTCTGCCATCAGGTCGGACTTGCTGATACAGAAGATTCCCGCCTCACCGTTATCTCCGTCTATGCTGGCCCCGGTCATATCCTCACGGTTCCGGTTCTCTTCCGCAATGATCTCCCGGATCTGGTTTTTGATCCGGGGTTCCATTTCTTCCTCCACTTCCAGTTCCATATAAAGGGTCTTCTTCCCGGTAGGAAGTTTCTCGAAGCCGGCTTCACTGATGAGGAAATAGATTCCGCTTTCCGGACCGTGCCAGGTCTGCCTTATCTCAGGGAACCCTTCCCCCTGGTTGTCGAGGTAACCTCCCAGAGTAAACGTTTCTGATCTCTTTCCTGAAAATGATCCCTCGTTCTCCCGCTGTTCTTCCTCACTCATCCGGTTCCAGGTCTCCAAATCTTCTTTGGGAAGAAGGCCGGTAAAATACACAGGCTCTCCCACACTCTCCTCTGCCCACTTCTCCTGCTCCCTGGAAAGGATGTGGTCGTGAAGGATCAGAACCCCTGTCCCGTTTTCCACCGAATCCATATCTGCCAAGAGACCACTCTGTTCTACATATGTTTTCAGTTTGCTGATTTCTTTCTCAGAGATGATCTGGATCACCGCCGGACCGAAGTCCTCGATCCATTCCGTTCCCTCCGAATAGTTAAAGCTCACGCTACCCTCTCTGACTTCATCTTCTCTGATCGCAGTCTCTTCGGATTCTGCCAGCGGACGGATCGCTTTTCTGGAAAATGCAGGGACCATAAACGCCCCTTCCATAACATACGAATCTTCTCTGTCCACACCTTCCAGGTTCAGGAGTTCTTCCCTCACTTCCGCAGAGATCGGAGAAAATTCATCGTAATCATTGTCATACAGAAGAAACAGAGGGTCTCCCTGTGTGACCAGAGGATCTTCCCCGGCATCCCTGGATCTGTACTCGTTTCCATACCCCAGTTCCTGCCCGGTCTCTCCGAACTGTCCTGCGATCATAAAATCCGGTCTCCTCTCTATCACATGGGAATGATCGCTCCCTGCAGTGATGACTGCCACTCCAAGAAATGCCTCTGCGCCCAGAAACAGGGAGAGCACGGTCAGGATAAACCGCCTCCGGTACCGGGTCAGATTCTGCCATGCCATAAACAGGATCTCCATACCGGCGCTCCGCCGTCTGTATCTCCTTTCCGAGATCCTTTTCGCTCTCTCCTTCTGTACGCTCGCCCCTTTTCCTTTTTCCTGCGTCTCTTTTCGTCTGCCCTTTCTCTGCCTCTTCAGACCGGTATACTGCACAGTCTCTGCGCAGGACTCGCCCGCCGCGCGCCGGATCACCCCCGCTGATGCGGCAAAGACAAGGATCACCGCAAAGGCTGTCGATGCCGCCAGGATCCCCGGATGGAAGATCTGAAGACTGCCTGCACCTCCGTACCTGCTCAGGTACTGATCTCCCAGCATCTCAGGGATGACCAGGAGCAAGGAGTATCCCGGAAAGTCCGCCTCCGATCAGAACGCCCGGAATCAGCACCCGAAGGATCTGCCCGTAATAGATCTTACGGATCTGTCTCTCCGTGGTTCCGATCACATTGAGGAGCCCCATCTGACGGACGTCTCCTGCCACAGAGATCTGCATCACGTTGTGGATCAGGAAGAACATGCCGCTCAGGACAGCGAGAGCGCCGATCGCCGCCATTTCATATCCTCCTGTCAGTTCATTCACCGCGCCATACGCATATGTATCAGATACTGAGATGTTCTGGGAAGCATCTTTCATCTGTATATCCTCATACAGCCGTTCTTCCGTCTCCCTCCAGTCCATCCCGTCCGTCTGGCGAAACAGGATGTCCGCCTCTGAATCCACATCAAAGCCCCATTCCTCTAGCTTCGCCCGGGAAATGTACCCCGGCGTGAGTCCCTCCGACTCATCCGCATACTCTGTGAACCAGCCGCAAAGTTCAAATTCTTCCGTTTCACTGCGAAATATCCCGACAGATATTTTCAGGCTGATCTTCATTCCCTCCTGCGGCTCACGGATTCCCAGCTTTTCCAGCGCTTTCAAAGAGAGCATGATCTCCTGAGCATTCTCCGGATAAGTGCCGTGGATATCTGTATAAGCCGGCACTGTCAGTCCCTCCCAGGCATCTCCGTCCATCCAGCGGATCAGGCAGACAGAAGGGACCGCTTCTTCGGATGTTTCTTCTTCGGATCGTTTTCCTTCCGATCGTTCTTCTTCCGCTCGTTTTTCTTCGTGCTGTGCCTTCACAGCTTCTGCCTCTCCCACGGTCACACTTCTGCCCGCCTGACTGATATAGCCAAGGGACCGCACTGCGGCATACTGAGAACGGTCTGCCTTCTCGATCTGCCCGGATGCCGCAGTGCCGGCTTCTCTCGCCGCCCTTAGGGCCTCCGCCCGGATCCTGCCAAAAGAGATCCCGAAGACCATGGTCAGTGTCACGATACCCAAGATCACCGCGCCAAGGAGGATCCGATTCCTGCCCCGGTTGCATTTTGCGTATCTGCCCGAAAGCATCCGGATCACGGAGCCATTGTCGTTTGGAGTAAACTTTCTCTCTCTCATAAAGCCTGCTCCTCTCCGGATCCCATCCTGCGCTGTTCTTTATCCTGTTTCCTGCCCAGTCCGCCGTCCGGCATGCAGACCTTTCCATCCTCGATCCGGATCACCCGGTCTGCCATCTGTGCTGCTTCCTCCTGATGGGTCACCATCAACACCGTCTGGTGGAACCGCTCCGCGCAGGACTTCAAAAGTCCGATCACCTCCATACTGGTGGAAGAATCCAGATTGCCGGTGGGCTCATCGCAGAGAAGGACCGCAGGTTTTGCCAGGAGTGCCCTGGCGATCGCCGTCCTCTGCTGCTGCCCGCCGGAGAGTGTCTCCGGCAGACGTTCCAGTTTGTCCTCCAGCCCCAGAAGAGAAACGACCTCCTCAAGAAATCCCGAGTCGATCTCCGCCCCGTCCAGCCGGAGCGGAAGTACGATGTTCTCATATACGGTAAGCACCGGGACCAGGTTATACTGCTGAAACACAAATCCGATGTTCCTCCTGCGAAATACCGTGCGTTCCTCCCGCTCCATATCCTTCAGACTGTTCCCCCGGATCCAGACTCCTCCGGAATCCGGGACATCCAGTCCTCCCAGCATATTGAGGAGGGTTGTCTTCCCGCTTCCGGAGGTTCCTATGACCGCGAGGAATTCCCCGTCTTCCGCAGTCAGGGATACGCCGTCCAGGGCATGGACCTCATAGGTATCCGTGACATAATATTTTTTGAGATTTACTGCTTTTATCATCTCCATCAAAAACTGCCTCCTGTACTGTAAGTAAAAGTAAAACGTAATGGTCCGCTCTGCACTCTGTACGTTCGGAGCGGAGGATCTCCCGTTCTGAGTCTACTTTACAGGACAGATCTGACAATCTTCTGACAGATTCCGAAAATCTTACCTGCAGGATCCTTTTTTAAAGAGATCTTTCCTCCTGCACTTGGGTTCCACGGTGAAGGAGGATCTCCATCTGAAGCCCTGGTTCCATCCGCTTTGCCACCAGAAAGCCGCCGTGGAGGCTGACGATCTCTCTTGCCAGGTACAGTCCGATCCCGAATCCTCCCTGGGTAGTAACACGGTTCCCCCTATAAAATCTCCGGAAGATCCGATTCTCTTCTCCGGGATCGATCCCCAGTCCGAAATCCCTCACCCGGATCTTGAGAAACATTTCATTTTCCACCACGGAAAAAATGATCTTTCCTCCGGGTTCACTGTACTTTACCGCGTTATCCAGAACATTATAGACCGCTTCCCCCAGCCAGTTCGCGTCATGCATGCAGACCGCTTTCTCCGGAAGTCTGATCTCAAAACAGATCTCCTTTTCCTCTGCCTGATTCTGGATCTGTCCCAGGGCATTCTTCACCGTTCTGAGAAGATCCTTCTCTTCTTTTCTGACCTGTATGATCCCATGTTCCATCCTGGACATCTTGATAAAACTCTCTGTCAGGAAATGCAGTTTCCGCTCGCTCTCCTCCAGCGCATCCGTATAAGTCAAAAGAGGCTCCCCCTCCTCCGCACGATAGGACCGTTTCTCTTTTCCTTCTCCCAGGCGTTCCCGCAGAAGTCCTGTGTAAGTCTCCATGTTCGTCAGAGGCGTGCGCATCTGGTGTGCCGTCTCCGAGATCAGTTTCTGGATCTCATCCCGGCTTTTCTCCGCCTCCGCCTTTTGTCCCAGGAGCATCTCCTGCATCCGCACAAGCTGATGCTCGATCTTGCCGAACAGTGTCTCCTCTCCGGATGCCGCCGCGCGCAGTCTCTCCCCATTCAGGATATCTCCCGCCAGTCTTTCAATCCGTTTCAGTTCCTGCGTCCGGTTTCTTCTCTGGATCACATACATCCCGCCGGCCCCGATGCCTGCTCCTGCGATCAGGGCAATGATCATCTCTGCCACCATTCTTCTTACTCTCCCATCCGGTATCCCAGACCAAAAACATTTCTGATATAGACCGGACGGCACGGGTCAGGCTCGATCTTCTTTCTCAGACGGCCGATCGTCACACTGACCGTATTCTCTGATACAAATTCTCCGTCCAGTCCCCAGATCTTTTCCAGAAGATTATCTATCGTCAGTACCTGCCCCTGATTACTCATAAAGCACTCCAGGAGCTGGTATTCCTTTGCCGTCAGGCAGACCTCTTCCCCAAAGAGAAAGACCTGTTTTCTCTCAGGATACAAGGTCAGATCCCGGCAGGCGAGAACGCTTTCCTCACGATTCCTCCTCAAGACTACCTCGATCCGTTTCAGAAGCACCCTCATGGAGAAGGGTTTGACCACATAGTCCTCCGCCCCCACATCAAAAGCAGCCAGCATATCCCGCTCCTCATCCCTTGCCGTCAGGAAAACAGCCGGAACCATCTGCTTCTGTTTCCATTTTTTTTGCAGTTCCTGATACAGCCGGACTCCATCCCCGTCCGGAAGCCCGATATCGATAAGAAGAAGGTCTTCCCTGCCGTCAAGCAGGGTAAACGCCTCCTTCTTTGAATGAATGCTCACTGTGTCGTACCCGGCTTCCCTCAGGGCGATCTCCAGCGCCTGGTTTAAGAGTCTGTCATCTTCGATGATTCCGATCCACATAGTTAGTCTCCAGATTCCTTAAAATAATTTCTGCTCTTTCAGGAAATCCACTTTCTGAAAGAGCATTGATACATTACAGGAAGAGTATACCATGGATTTTAAGCTAATAAAACACTGAAAAACCGCCCCAAGGGATGGCTTTTCAAAGTCAGCATCAGTTCATGGGATCGCTGTTTCTTAATTGTAGGGCACCCATATTTCTGACGGATATGCTGTATATATTCTCTTCGCCTGCATATTGCGAAATATATGATCTATAATCCTCTGCATACTTCAGCGGGACAAGACACATTATCACCCCTGCAAATCCTCCGCCATGAACCCGGCACGCGCCGTCTCCGATCTTTTTCAGGAACAATTCCGTAAGAGCCAGCATCCGCGTTATCTTCTGTTCCTTTGGATCCCGCATTGACCAGCAGTTCTGAAGCAGTTCCCAGGACGATCTTCCGGATTCATTGATCAGTCCGAGCAGTGTTTCTGCATCCTTTTCCCTGATACTTTCTGCCGCTTTTTCCACTCTCTCATTTTCTTCATAAAAATGGATCGCACGCAGTACAGCCCGGTCATTTTTGATCCGTTCCAGGTGTTTCAGCAGTGTATCCTCATCTGACTCACAAAGCCTTTCAACGCCCAAAGTCTCCGCTGCTTCCGCCATTTCCTCCGGTATGGTAGAATATTCCCCGCTCAGATCTGCATGACCTTTCCCAGTATTTATAATAAAAAATCCATAACCCATTTCATGGAATGAAAGCGGCACATTCTCGTATTTGATCCGCTCTTTATCAGAAAAATCCAAAAGGACAGCTCCACCGGCAGCGCACGCCATCTGGTCCATCAGCCCCGAAGCTTTTTCCCAGTAAATGTTTTCCGCATATTGACCGATCCTGGCATAGTCCGTACATGCCATAATATTCTCATTAAACAGTCCGTTTATCACTGCGCATATCAGCATTTCAAATGATGCGGACGAACTGACCCCGGCTGCCGGGATCACTTCTGTTGACACATATGCATCAAATCCGCCTGCATGGAATCCCCTTTTGAGCGCACCTTCCATCAGTCCGGCAAGGAGCGCCTTTGTTCCAGATCCCTTCGGGATCCGCTCCAGATGTTCAAGATCTATGACGATCTCTTCCTCGTATCCTTCACTAATGACATGTACAGAGGAGATCCCGTTGGCTGACGCAGCACAGACCGTATCCATATTGATCGATGCCGCAATGATCTTTCCGCCGTTATGGTCTGTATGATTCCCGATGATCTCCGATCGTCCGGGAGCAGAAAAAAATTCACATTCTGCATGTCCAAAATTTTCCTCAAATTTTTTTCTGAGCCTTTTAAAACGCTCCATGCTTTTCGAACTCTCTCCATACACCTTCTCTAAAATTTCTTTCTCTGGTAATCCCATTTCTCCTGCCTCTCTTTCATTTCTTATAATATATATTTTAAAGATCCTGTGGCTGATTACCTTAATTTTTATGAGAGAAACAAGGAATATTTTGCGTTTATAGTGATAAATATGCTATCCTATACAAAGATACCTAGATTTTTTTAAGGAAGGGGTTAAAAATGCAGATCAGAACAAATTCCTCACAGAAAGAATTGAAACAGCACGGAGATGCCGGATTCCCTGTACTTGTGAGCAGAGAACAGCTGGCAGTTTACGAATCCGGTACTTTTCTCTGGCACTGGCACCCGGAGATAGAACTCACTGTAATTCAGTCAGGAGAGATCATCTATCATGTAAACCGCTCAGTTTATCATCTGCGGCAGGGAGATATTTTATTCTGCAATGCAAATGCGCTTCACAGCGGATCCATGTTTCAGAAAAAGGACTGCTCCTATCTCTCTGTTACATTTGACCCCAGACTGATCTATGGCTTCCAGGAAAGTATCATATTCAAAAAATATGTCGATCCCGTTATACATGACATTGGATCTGCCGCTGTTCTCTTCCGTCCGGATCATGACCGGTATGTCGGGCTTCACACCGCACTACAGGCTGTGATCCGTCTCTTTGACAGGCAGCCTGCTTTTTATGAACCGGATATGATCTACCAGCTTCTGCAGATATGGAAGGTCATCTTCCACTGCTGCTCTCCAAACGATCCTGCTGCAGCTTATGAGGGGAAAGAATTGGTACGCATCAAACAGATCCTCTCTTATCTGGACCAGAACTATATGAACCAGATCACCCTTGAAGATATCTCCAAGGTTATCAATCTCTGTCCCGGCGAATGCAGCCGTCTTTTCCGGAGATATATGAACATACCCCTGTTTTCTTATTTGAAAGAATACCGGATTTCAAGAAGTCTGGATTTTCTTTCAGAGCCCGGTCTGTCTGTCACGGAAGTCGCTGGATTGTCAGGTTTTTCAGATCCGAACTATTATACAAAAGTATTTCGAAGTATAAAGGGATGTTCCCCAAGGACTTACAGGAAGGAGCACTCTTTCCGTTCCCCGGAAGATACAAAATGCGGTTAAGCCTCCCGGCTAACCGCATTCTCCACATGATGATTTTATATGATATAAAAGAGGAATCTTTCTGTCACTTCAGACATTGGAATAGAGTTCTGCGAGTTTCTCCACCATCGCATCCATGGACGCCTCTCTGGCGATCTCGATCCGCATCCCGTACTTCTCCGCTTCCCTGGCAGTCTGCTCTCCGATGCACACTGCAGAGACATTGCTAAGATCCATCTCTCCCATCGCCTGTGTAAATCCCCTCACAGTAGAACCGCTGGTAAATGTCACCCCATCGATTTCCCCATTTTCCAGCATTTCCCTGATCTGGTCTTTCAACAGTGGATTCACCTCACAGACCGTACGGTACAGCGGGATGTCTTCCACGGTAAACCCTGCCCCGGTCAACGGCGGGAGCAGTTCCTCCGAGCCCTGCTCTGCCCGCGCGATCAGGATATGGCTTCCTGCTGCTGCCTTTTCCGCCAGTTCTTTTCCGAGATTCCCGGCATTGTAGGTCTGAGGGACAAGGTCCGCGAAGATCCCGTGACCGGCAAGCGCCGCCGCGGTGGCTGAACCGATCGCTGCCGCTTTGATCCTGCCTGCACCGCCGAACAGGTTTCTCAGATCCATCTTCATCTCAACCAGTTGTTCAAAGAATACCGAGACCCCGACCGGGCTGGTGAACACAAGCCATTTTTCTCCTTCTCTCTCCTGAAACCTCTCAAGGGCTTTCTCAAGGATCGGATTCGGAGAGACCGGTTCTGTGCGGATCGCCGGCATCTCTATCACCTGCGCGCCCAGGCTGCGCAGTCGTCCTGCCAGAGAAGAAATATTCTGTCTCGGACGGGTGAGGAGAAACCTTCGCCCGCCTAAGATCCTGTCCTCTGCCCAATGAAGTTCCTCTGCGAGAGCACATACTTTTCCCACCACGATGATCGCAGGAGTTCCGATCCCCGCCTGATCTGACTTCTCTTTCAAAGTTCTTACTGTTGCCGTCACTCTCCGCTGCTTTGCGGTGGTCCCCCTCTCCAGAACTGCTGCCGGCGTTTCCGGATCCATCCCTGCATCCAGAAGTCCCTGCAGTATCTTCTCCATAGACGCCACACTCATAAGGAACACCAGCGTTCCGTTCAGCTTCACGAGGGAATCAAAGTCAATGGAAAGTTTCCCGTCTTTTCTGGCATGCCCCGTGATGACATGAAAAGAGGATGTATAGTCCCGGTGGGTGACCGGGATACCCGCATAAGCCGGAACCGCCACAGAGGACGTGATCCCCGGCACCACTTCGAACGGGATTTCCTCCTTGAGAAGAAGTTCCAGTTCTTCCCCGCCTCTTCCGAATACGAAAGGATCTCCGCCCTTTAACCGAAGCACGCTTTTCCCTTTCTTCGCCTCCTGCACGAGGATCTGGTTGATCTCCTCCTGAGGAACAGGATGGTTTCCAGAATGCTTGCCTACATAGATCGTCTCTTTCTCCGTCGGAATACGGCTTAATATCTCCGGGCTGATCAGCGCATCATAGACGATCACATCCGCCGTTTCCATCAGTTCCGCCGTTTTCAGTGTGAGTAGTCCCTCGTCTCCGGGACCTGCCCCGGCGAGCCAGACTTTTCCTGTTTTATATTCTGTATTTTGTTTCAACATGTGTTTATCTCCATTTTTTAATATGATACTTATAGCATATATGCAGAACTGTTCTGCTATCAGCATAGAGCTTCTGCGTTCCAAAGCATGCAGCTTCATCAGATCTGCCAGTCAACTGCGTCCATTATAACATCAATTGACCGTCTGTGAAAGAAAGTCATACTCATTCTGGATTTTATGGTGTATAATAGAGGAAGAAAATATGCAAGATAATACGCAAGTATATGGAGGTGTTTTCATGGGAAAGTACAAACCGCCTTTTACGATCACCAACGAGATTTTATCACAGGTAGCGTCTATTTCAGAAAAGATCGGACAGTTCACTGCTATCAGTAATCCGGAAACCAGGCCGCACCTGAGAAAGAACAATCGTATTAAATCCATCCATTCCTCCCTGAAGATTGAAGCAAATTCCCTCTCATTGGGGCAGGTCAGAGATGTCATTAACGGCAGGACTGTGCTAGGCGAACAAAAAGAAATCCAGGAAGTAAAAAATGCTTATGCTGCTTATGAAAAAATTTCTGAAATAGATCCATACAGCATCAAAGACTTGAAAAAGTTCCATAGCATTATGACAAAATATGTTGTGGAAGAATCCGGTGACTTCCGCTGTGGCGAAGAAGGCGTATTTAATGGTGACCAGTGTATTTTTATGGCGCCGCCTGCACGATTTGTTCCACAGTTAATGAATGATCTTTTCAACTGGATGAAAGAAGCAAAAAGCAGTGTTCATCCTCTTATCCTGAGCAGCGTATTCCATTATAAATTTGTTTTTATCCATCCCTTTTCTGATGGCAACGGCAGGATGGCACGGCTGTGGCATACAGCTATCCTGTCAAAGTGGAAACCTGTATTCGAATATGTCCCGCTGGAAAGCCAGATTGAGAAATTTCAAGATGAATATTATGATTCGATCGCAAAATGCCATATAGATGGTTCATCTACAATTTTTATTGAATTTATACTATCTCAGATTGATAAGATTTTAGATGACATTTCTATTCAGATCAGAGAGGATAATGAACTGCTTTCAGAATATGTCAAGAGTCTGCTTGATGTCATGGAATACGATATTCCTTACACAGGCAGGGCACTTATGGACAAACTGGGACTGAGATCCAGAGAAGGGTTCCGCAGAAATTATCTTCACCCGGCAATGGAAATGAACCTTATCCGTATGACGATTCCCGATAAACCCAACAGCAGGAATCAAAGATATGTTAAATTCTGATCATTACGTGTTTCCCGGAGAGAAATGACTCTCTTCCGGGAAACGCCTAACGCCTCACAAAAAAGTTTGTCTGAAACAAGAAAATCCCATCCTCAAACCTGCATTCCCCGTCCGTATACTCCTCGATCACGCTCTTCCAGAACTGATACGCTTTCTCGCTCCCGTAAGAAGGCTGTACCTCCCAGTTTCCCCGGTACGCTTCAAAACACCAGACCGCCGCCTTCTTTCCGATCCCGCATCTGCGATATTTGGGAAGGACCATGAATTCTGCGATACTGTGTCCCTCGCTGAACTTCTGCAGATATTCGTTCACCATGACAAATCCTAGCAGTTTCCCGGTCTCCTGCTCCCGGATAAAATAAGCATCCCTCTGCATTTTATCCTGCTGTTCAAAATAGCAGTCAAACCACTGGTATTCAAAGAGACCGTCATCTCCCATCTCATTTTGATCTGTTCCGCTCTCCTCATAGAGAGAATACTGTAAAAGACGGTGCAGGATCTCTTTTTCCTCCGCCTTTACCTTTTCCAGCCTGATCTCCATCCTCATTCCTCCTGAAATTTCCGGTTCTCATTCCAGATCGCAGAACCGGCACCCGGAATCCGTCCTGCTATTGCATCTCCCGCATCAGCTTCCCTGCGAGTTCTTCCCCCGCCTGCTGTGCCCTGCTGACATCCGCGCATAATATCCCTGTTTGATACTGACCGGTTCTCTCATTCCAGTACAGCCCTGTCAGCTTCAGTTCATTTCCCCTCACCTGTGCATGAGCCGCCGACGGTGAGGTGCAGCCCCCTCCCAGGACACGGATGAACT
>DWXK01000037.1 GCA_019119205.1 Candidatus Mediterraneibacter intestinavium | reverse complement strand
AGAGATCTATCATCCTGACTATGTGGCGAAACGTATGGAGATCGGAGCTGTCCTTGGGGCTGCGCCGCGCCGTGCCGTGATCCGCGAGAACTCGGATCCGGGAGACCTTATCATCCTTCTGGGAGGACGTACCGGACGCGACGGCTGCGGGGGAGCGACCGGCTCATCCAAAGTCCACACGGAAGAATCTATTGAAACATGCGGAGCGGAAGTCCAGAAAGGAAATCCGCCCACAGAGCGTAAGATCCAGAGACTGTTCCGCAGAGAGGAAGTCAGCTGCCTGATCAAGAAGTGCAACGACTTCGGCGCAGGCGGAGTCTCTGTTGCCATCGGAGAACTGGCAGACGGACTCCGGGTAGAACTGGATAAGGTGCCGAAAAAATATGCCGGACTGGACGGCACGGAGATCGCGATCTCAGAGTCCCAGGAGAGGATGGCTGTGGTAGTGGATCCAAAAGACGCGGAGCAGTTCATGGCATATGCGAAAGAAGAGAACCTGGAAGCGACAGAGGTGGCTGTGGTGACAGAAGCCCCGAGACTGGTGCTCGTGTGGAGAGGAAAAGAGATCGTTAACATCTCACGCGCGTTCCTGAACACCAACGGTGCACATCAGGAGACTGCTGTGGAAGTCGAGATCCCGGAGAGGGAAGGCAGCCTGTTCCAAAGGGAAGAGGTAGGAGATGTCAGAGAAAAGTGGCTTTCTACACTGGCAGACCTGAATGTGTGCTCTCAGAAAGGTCTTGTGGAGATGTTTGACGGCTCCATCGGAGCCGGTTCGGTATTCATGCCTCACGGCGGAAAGTACCAGATGACAGAGACTCAGGCGATGGTGGCGAAAGTACCGGTGCAAAAGGGAGAAACAGACAGTGTCTCTATGATGAGTTATGGATTTGACCCGTATCTGTCAAGCTGGAGCCCGTATCACGGGGCTGTTTATGCAGTGACCGAGTCCGTGGCGAAGATCGTTGCTGCAGGCGGAGATCACAGCAAGATCCGCTTTACGTTCCAGGAGTATTTCCGGAGGATGACAGAGGATCCGAAGAGATGGAGCCAGCCTTTTGCAGCTCTTCTGGGAGCCTATGCAGCGCAGATCGGCTTCGGTCTGCCGTCGATCGGAGGAAAGGACAGTATGTCCGGTACATTCCAGGAGATCGACGTACCGCCGACGCTGGTGTCCTTTGCAGTGGATATGGCACTGAAGGGTGATATCATCACACCTGAACTGAAAAAAGCAGGAAATAAGCTTGTCTGGCTCAGGATCGACCGGGACGGATACGATCTTCCGGTTTATGACAAGGTCCTTGACCAGTATGGAAAATTTACAGAAGATATCCGCAGCGGAAGGATCGTCTCAGCCTATGCCCTGGACCGCCATGGAGTGATCTCTGCGGTCAGCAAGATGGCGTTCGGAAACAGAATGGGCGTAAAGTTAGAGCATAATATGGATCCGAGAGATCTGTTCGCGCCGGCGTTCGGAGACATCATCGCAGAGGTTCCTGACGGACAGGTCGGAAATCTGGCTATCACATATACGGTCATCGGAGAGGTGACGGACAAATCATGCTTTGAGTATGGAAATACAGTGATCAGCCTGGAGGAAGCAGAAAAGGCATGGACAGGCACGCTTGAGAAAGTATTTGCCACAAAATCTCCGGCAGATTCATCAGAGCCGGTGGAGGAGAAGCTGTACAGCACAGACAGCATCCATATCTGCAGCCACAAACTGGCTCAGCCCACGGTCTTTATCCCTGTATTCCCGGGGACAAACTGTGAGTATGACAGCGCCAGAGCGTTTGAGCGTGCCGGAGCAAAGGTGATCACCAGAGTGTTCCGGAATCTGGATGCAGAGGATATCAGGTCTTCGGTAGAAGAGTTTGAAAAAGCGATCGGTCAGGCACAGATGATCATGTTCCCGGGCGGGTTCAGCGCAGGAGATGAGCCTGATGGATCTGCGAAGTTTTTTGCCACGGCATTCCAGAATGCGAAGATCAAGGAGGCTGTGGAGAAACTCCTGTCAGAGAGAGACGGGCTTGCACTGGGAATCTGTAACGGATTCCAGGCTCTCATCAAGCTTGGACTGGTGCCATACGGAAAGATCGTCGGACAGACGGAAGATTCGCCGACGCTGACATATAATACGATCGGACGCCATATTTCAAAAATGGTGTATACAAAAGTCGTTACAAACAAATCACCCTGGCTCCAGGGTGCGGAACTGGGAGGCGTTTATACGAATCCTGCTTCCCACGGGGAAGGACGTTTTGTGGCAAGCGAAGAGTGGCTCGAAAAGCTATTTGAGAATGGACAGGTTGCCACACAGTATTGTGATCCGGAAGGAAGGATCGGCATGTCTGAAGAGTGGAACGTCAACGGTTCTTACCGCGCGATCGAAGGAATCACGAGTCCGGATGGAAGAGTGCTGGGCAAGATGGCTCACGCAGAACGCCGCGGAGATTCTGTGGCTGTCAACATCTATGGAGAACAGGACATGAAGATCTTTGAGTCCGGAGTAAAATACTTCAGCTAAGCGAGACAGAAAAACCTTCAAAGTATTGAAATATCAGGGGGCGGCAGAGGCTTGCAGCCCCCTAAATATAGCCAATTGGAGATGCTGTTTAAAAAATTTGAAAAATTTGAAAAAAACTGTTGACATTTGGTGGAAACTGATTGTATAATAGCAAAGCAGGTTGCGGGTGACAAACTTAAAACCTGGTGAATATGGGGTCTTAGCTCAGCTGGGAGAGCATCTGCCTTACAAGCAGAGGGTCATAGGTTCGAGCCCTATAGGCCCCATATATTAAAAATTAATATGGCGGAATAGCTCAGTTGGCTAGAGCACACGGTTCATACCCGTGGTGTCGCTGGTTCAAATCCAGTTTCCGCTACTTGAAAAAGTCCGTTTTTACGGGCTTTTTTCTTTGCGTTCGGGGAAGGATAAGAGTGGAACTGAAAGTCTTTTTATGATAGAATGATATCCAGGATCATTTACGGAGGAGAAAGACATGAACAACAAAAGCAGAGATATCATCAGGATCATACTGGGAGGATGGCTTGTATATCTGGGGATACGTATCCTGATACAGGTGATACAAAACGAACCCAGTGATCAGATGATCATGGCAGTCCTTGCTGTCTTGTTTATCATTATCGGAGGAGGATACGCTGCCTTTTCTGTCAGAAGCTTTGTGAGAGCAGTAAAGAGTGAAAGGGATCCGGCCCCCGGGATGGACGAGACTCAGGAGAGCCGGATGCCGAATCCGGCAGAGAGCAGCAGCGATGCCGTTTTAGAAGAAAGCGGGAAGAGGAATCATGTACAGATGCAGCAGATCGGACCAGACAAACAACTTGAACCAGGCGAACAGGTCGGACCAGACGAACAGATCGGACCGGATGGCGATGCCGGGGAAAGAGAAGTGCATCCGGACGGAGACGGCGAGAATCCTGATGCAGCGCCGGAAGGAGCAGAAGAGCAGGATAAGGAGGCGAGATGATGCGAGTTGGTATGGGATATGACGTACACAGACTGACAGAAGGACGAAAGCTGATCATGGGAGGAGTGGAGATCCCTTATGAAAAGGGGCTCCTTGGACATTCAGACGCGGATGTACTGGTACATGCGGTGATGGATGCGCTCCTGGGAGCGGCGGCTCTGGGTGATATAGGAAAGCATTTCCCGGATACAGATCCGAAATATGAAGGAATCTCCAGTATACGTCTTCTGGAACATGTGGGAAGACTGCTGGAGGAAAATGGCTATATCATCGAGAACATCGATGCAACGATCATTGCGCAGAGGCCGAAGATGAGGCCTTATATCGATCAGATGAGAGAGAATATGGCAGATGCCCTCGGAATAGAACTGGACCAGATCAATGTGAAGGCGACGACGGAAGAAGGGCTGGGATTTACCGGAAGTGGAGAAGGAATCTCATCGCATGCCGTCTGCGCAGTAGAGAGATTTACAAATTACAGCAGTGTTGACGTATCTGAGGAGCGTGCGGGATGCGGAGGCTGCTGCGGACAGATGCGCGGGGAGGAGAAGGAATGATCCTTCGGAAATTGAAGCCGGAAGAACACTGGATTACAAGAAAACTGTGGGAAGAGGTTTTTACAGAGGACACGAAAGAATTCCTTGATTACTATTATTTTATCAAGACGAGGGAGAACCAGATCTATGTGATCGAGGAGGATGGTGAGATCCAGTCCATGCTTCAGCTTAATCCCTATCGTATCTGTCTTGGAGCGGAAGCGTTCCCGTCAGAGTATATCATCGCTGTCTCAACCAGGAAGGAATACAGGGGAAGAGGATATATGGGCGAGCTCCTGAAGGCGTCCATGGCCGGGATGTACCGGGAGAAGGTCCCGTTCACCTTCCTGATGCCTGCGGCGGAAGCAATCTATACGCCTTATGATTTCCGTTACATCTACCGTCAGAAGATCCATATCATGGAGTGCGGCGTGCAGGGAGAAAACGGGCGGGCTCGATCAGCAGAGGCTCTTGAGACGGCAGTGCCCGCAGGAGTAGCAGAGCGGGACGCGGCTTTTTTTGACGCGGAGGAGATGGCGGGCTTTTTCGAACGGAACTTTTCCGGGAGATGGCAGGTTTATGCGGTCCGCGATGAAGAGTATTACCGGACTATGATCCTGGAGCAGCAGAGTGAGCACGGCGGCGTCCGGCTGTTGCAGAATGGAAAAGAACTGGTCGGCATGTTCGCCTATGCCATAGAAGAGGAACTGGAGATCAGAGAACCGCTGATCCTTCCTGGCTGGGAGCCTGCATTTGAACAGGCGGCACGAAACCTCGCGCCCTCCGGTCAGGATAAGATAAAAGTATATGGATGCGCAGATGGCAGTGCGGTGCAGGAGAAACCTGCGATCATGGCAAGGATCATCCATATGCCCACACTTCTATCGTCGCTCCGTGTTCCCGCGGAGGAGGAACTGGACTGTTCTTTTGCCGTGATCGATCCGATCCTCCATGAGAACAGCAGAGTATGGCGGCTGCAGAGCATGACAGGGGAAGAGACGGTGACCGTAAGAGAGATGGAAGATTCAGAGGGCGTGATCCCTGTGGCGGAACTTACGGAGCTCCTGTTCGGGATGAAGAGCGCAGAAGAGATCAGGATGAAGGAAAATGTAGTTATCACTGACAGGCTGGAACTGCAGCTGAACAGGATAAAGAAACTGGAACCTGTATTTTTAAACGAGGTTGTCTGATCCGGTTCAGGCATCTGCAGAGAAAGGTGCTCATGAGGAGGGAAGGTTTATGAAAGGAAGAATGAGAAGAGGGACTGTGTCAGCAGTGATCCTTCTGGCAGTGTGCCTGCTGGCGGGATGTATCCAGAGATTTGATGCCGCGAGCTATGTGAAAGCATGTCTTGACGCTCTTTATATGGGGGATTACGAGGAGTATGCCCGTCAGATCGGGACCAGTGTGGAAGAAGCACAGCAGGATATGGAAGCTCAGGTTGAAGATTCTCTTGAATCGGCGTTTGCCGGTGATGAGATGACCTCGGAAGAAGACAAACAGGCGTACAGAGATACGATGCTGGAAGTATACAGGCTGGCAAAGTATGAAGTGGTTGGCAGCGAAGAGGATAACGGGGATTATATCGTTACAGTGTCCGTACAGCCGAGCAATGTCTTTGTGGATCTGGAGGCCGGTTTTACGGAACTGATCCAGGAAAAGGTCTCCGACGGTGGTTTTGAGGAGAGCAAAACAATCTCTTATCTGAATGATTACCTGAAACAGAGGATCGCGGAAAATGAGTATGGTGAAGCCACGGAGATCCAGGTCAATGTAACGGGTGATGAGAACAATGTATATACGATCCCGGAAGAGGACCTGACAAGCATCGAAGGCGCGCTGTTCCCGGGGGCTGTGTAGAGAGAGACACAGTTCAACGATATCCGGATATCCGGGAACGGGAAAACAGTTGACAAACAGGGAAAAGTTTCATAATATATGGTATATGTTCAAACGAAAAAAGCGGAGAACGGAAAAAGTAGCTGATCTGAAACTCACAGAGAGGGGATGCCGCCGGCTGAAAGCACCCCGGGCAGAGGATCTGTGAAGTGCGTCCGGGAGCTGATCCTGCGAAATAGGAGTAGCGGGATACGTCAGGCATACGTTACATGCATCGAGTGAAAGAATAGATTCTTTTAATAGAGTGGAACCGCGGAAAACTTCGTCTCTAGAGCAGAGGCGGAGTTTTTTATTTAATAGGAAAGTTCTCCGGACTATCCTATAGAATAAAAGTTCTCCGGCAGAGTCCTGCCTATTGAAATGACTTGTAAGGAGAGACAGAGATGGGTATTATATCTTACATCAAAGAAGAGGTACAGGTGATCCGGGAAAGAGATCCCGCGATCAAGTCCAATCTGGAAGTGTTCCTCTATCCGAGTTTTAAAGTGATCTTACGGTACAGGCTCGCACATAAGCTGTATCTGAACAAACACTATTTTCTCGCCAGATGGATCTCCCAGAGGGCAGCGAGAAAGACCGGGATCGAGATCCATCCCGGGGCTACCATCGGGAAAGGGCTTTTTATTGACCATGGGAGCGGGGTGATCATCGGAGAGACTACAGTCATCGGTGATAACGTGACGCTCTATCAGGGCGTTACCCTGGGTGGAACGGGAAAAGAGCAGGGAAAACGTCATCCAACCCTGAAGGACAATGTCATGGTCAGCGCAGGAGCCAAGATCCTGGGATCCTTTACGATCGGGGAGAATTCCAAGATCGGGGCAGGATCTGTTGTTCTGGAGGAGGTACCGCCGAACTGTACCGTGGTGGGCGTGCCGGGCAGGATCGTCCGGATGGGCAGCAAGAAAGTCCCCAGAACTGATATGGACCAGATCCATCTTCCGGATCCGGTGCTGGCAGACATCCGTAGTCTCCAGGAGGAAAATCAGAGGCTTCACAATGAGCTGAAACACATGGTAAAATATATGAAGTGTTTTGAAAAAGAAGGGTATGAATGTCCGGGGCAGGAAAAAGGCGCCGGAGCAGAGAAAGAAAAATAAAATATAAAGCTAACAGGAGGAGAACAGAGATGAAGATCTACAATACGATGTCAAAGAGCAAGCAGGAATTTACCCCTCTGGAAGAGGGAAAAGTGAAGATGTACGTCTGCGGGCCGACAGTGTACAATTTTATCCATATCGGGAATGCAAGACCGATGATCGTATTTGACACAGTGAGAAGGTATTTTGAGTATAAAGGCTACGACGTGAACTTTGTTTCCAACTTTACAGACGTGGATGACAAGATCATCAAAAAAGCAAACGAAGAGGGTGTCACGGCTGACGAGATCTCAAAGAGATATATCGCAGAGTGCAAAAAAGACATGGAAGGGATGAACATCAAACCGGCTACGAAGAACCCGTTGGCAACGGAGGAGATCGGCGGGATGATCGATATGATCAGCACCCTGATCGAAAAGGGATATGCCTATGAGAAGAACGGGACAGTCTACTTCCGGACGAGAAAGTTTGACGGTTACGGGAAACTTTCCCACAAGAACCTGGATGACCTTCAGTCCGGCGGAAGGGCGCTACTTGTGACTGGCGAGGATGAGAAGGAGGATTCCCTGGACTTCGTGCTGTGGAAGCCGAAGAAAGAAGGGGAGCCGGCATGGCAGTCTCCGTGGGGAGAAGGACGTCCCGGCTGGCATATCGAGTGCTCTGAGATGTCGAAAAAATATCTGGGAGAGCAGATCGATATCCATGCGGGAGGAGAGGACCTGATCTTCCCTCACCATGAAAATGAGATCGCACAGAGTGAGGCTGCGAACGGGAAAGATTTTGCAAAATACTGGATGCACAACGGCTTCCTGAACATTGACAACCGGAAGATGTCAAAATCACTTGGCAACTTCTTTACAGTGCGCGAGATCAGTGAGAAATATGATCTCCAGGTGCTGCGCTTCTTCATGCTCAGCGCCCACTACAGGAGCCCCCTGAATTTCAGCGCGGAGCTTATGGAGGCGGCGGGGAACGGCCTGGACAGGATCGTGACCGCGGCAGGCAACCTGAAGTTCCTGATGGAAAATACAAAGGCAGAGAAGATGACAGAAGCGGAAGCAGAGCTGTTCGGACAGACGGACCAGTTTAAAGAGAACTTTGAGAAGGCGATGGATGACGATTTTAATACTGCAGATGCCATCGCGGCGATCTTTGATTATGTGAAGTTCATCAATACGAACACGGATGGAAACAGCTCCAAAGAATTTCTTGAGAAACTCCATGACCGTCTTACAAAACTCTCCGATGTGCTCGGGATCATCGTGGACAGGGAAGAAGAGATGCTGGACGCGGATATCGAGGCGATGATCGAGGAGCGGCAGGCAGCGAGAAAGAACCGTGATTTTGCCAGAGCAGATCAGATCCGGGCGGACCTTCTTGCCAAAGGGATCGTTCTGGAAGATACAAGAGAAGGTGTGAAATGGAGAAGAGCATAGAGTACGGATTGGAACATTTTATCCGGAATATTCCCGGAGTGAAGGAGATCAGCGCGGCGGAGTGTTCCCCGCTGGTTCTCGCTTATATCGGAGACTGTGTGTTCGACCTGATCATAAAGACGATGGTAGTCGGACAGGGAAACCGTCAGGTCCACAAGCTTCATGAAGAGACGAGCAGATATGTCCAGGCTTCCACGCAGTCCTTTATGATGCGTTCCATGCAGGAGCATCTGACGGAGGAGGAACATGCGGTCTACCGAAGAGGAAGGAACGCCAGATCGGTCTCGCCGGCAAAGAACCAGTCTATCACGGATTACCGCCGGGCAACCGGTTTTGAGGCGCTGATCGGATGGCTCTATCTCAAACATGAATACGGCCGGCTCACAGAACTGGTGACGATCGGGCTTGAGAGCATGGAGGATCCACGTTCAAAAGGAGAGACAGAAAATGCAGGAAAATAGAACAGAAGGATATAATAACGAACACACTCTGGTCATCGAGGGGCGGAATGCAGTGATCGAGGCATTCCGTTCCGGGCGGACCATAGACAAGCTTTTCGTCCTTGACGGATGTCAGGACGGACCGGTCAGGACGATCGTGAGAGAGGCGAGAAAGCACGATGTGATCATCAATTTTGTTGACAAAGAGCGGCTTTCTCATATGTCTGAGACCGGAAAACACCAGGGCGTCATCGCTTTTGCCGCCGCTTATGGATACAGCAGCGTAGAGGATATGCTGCGGCTGGCCGAAGAGAGAGGGGAGGATCCCTTCCTGATCCTTCTGGATAATATCGAGGATCCGCATAATCTTGGGGCGATCATCCGGACGGCGAACATAGCGGGAGCTCACGGTGTCATCATACCGAAGCGGCGGGCTGTCGGGCTGACTGCGACAGTGGCGAAGACTTCCGCGGGCGCTCTGAATTATACACCGGTGGCAAAGGTCACCAATCTGGCAAAGACAATGGAGGAGTTAAAAGAAAAAGGGCTCTGGTTTGTCTGCGCGGATATGGATGGAGAGCCTATGTATGATCTGAACCTGACAGGTCCGATCGGGCTGGTCGTGGGGAGCGAAGGCGAAGGTGTGGGCAGGCTGGTGAAAGAAAAGTGCGACTTTACCGCAGGGATCCCGATGAAAGGACAGATCACCTCGCTGAACGCTTCGGTGGCAGCCGGAGTCATGGCGTATGAGATCGTGCGCCAGAGGCTTGGAAAGAAATAACAGAAAGATATAAGAAGATTTGAGAAAAGGCAGTGAGAAATAAAAGGCAACGCTATGAAAAAGTATGAGAAGATGACGGACGAACAGCTCATCAGCGATCTCCGGACCGGAAACAGCGAGATCATGGATTTTATCATGGTGAAATACAAATCTATGGTGAGGCGAAAAGCAAGGGCGATGTTTCTGCTGGGCGGTGAGAACGAGGATCTGATCCAGGAGGGGATGATCGGCCTGATCAAGGCGGTCCGGGATTATGATGAGAAACAGGGGACCTCTTTTTCCAGCTTTGCAGAACTATGCGTATCACGGCAGATGTATTCTGCGATAGAAGCCTCAAAGAGAAAGAAACATCTCCCGCTGAACTCCTATATTTCCCTGTACGAAGCAGGGGAGGATGAGGAAGGCGGCGTGCCGCTGATCGATACGATCGAACCGGAACAGGAGAATGACCCGGAGGCGCTGTATTTCGGAAAAGAGTACACGGAAGCGTTTATTGAGCAGCTCAAGGAAAAGCTGAGCACATTCGAGGATCACGTGCTGTATCTGCACCTTATGGGAACAGATTATAAGACGATCGCGGAACTGCTGGAGAAAAGTCCGAAATCGATCGATAATGCGCTCCAGCGCATCAGGGGGAAAGCTGAGAAAATGCTGCATCAGACAGACTGAGCATAACAAAAAGGAGAAAATCTATGAAGAAAGTAAACTATCTGACCGCCCTGATCATCTTTGCACTTACCATGCTGTTCATGAACGGCGGCGCCCTTCTGATCTCAATGATGGCGATGATCGGCGGGATGTTCCTCAGCGGCACGGCAGGCGTGATGGATTCTTATGATTATCTGATGGGGCACCTGAACCTGTACTCCGCATTGATCTATCTTCCGGTGTTTGTGCTGTTTGCCCTATGGTACTATTTTGCCGTGACCGAGAAAGAGGGGATCAGGAGATCCTTTGCAAAGATAAAAGAAAACGTTTACCCGGCATCCATAGTCTGGTTCCTGGTGGCTGTGTTCGCGATGCAGCATTTTATCACCATCATCATGACAGTCATCAATCTCGCGGCGCCTCAGCTGATGGAGGAGTATATGGAACTGGTAGAGAGTTCGGGGCTTACGGAATATTCGGTGATGTGGGTGATCAGTACGCTGATCCTTCCTCCGCTGACAGAAGAGATCATTTTCCGCGGGCTGATCATGAAATACTTGAGGCGTGCGGGAGCGTGCTTTGTCGTTGTGAACCTGATCCAGGCGGTGCTCTTCGGGATCTTTCATATGAACCTGGTACAGGGGATCTATACGGCAATGTTCGGATTTGTCCTGGGATGGTTTGCAAAGAGATATGACACTCTGGCGGTGCCGGTCCTGCTCCACGCTCTGTTCAATCTGTTCGGGACAGCTGTGGTGGAACTGGAGAACGCGCTGCTTCCGGAACCGGTCCTGACACTTGTCGTCCTGCTGAGCATCCCTCTTCTGATCCTTTCTTTCCTGATGATCCATTTCCGTGTCGGGGAGAAGAAGCGTGCACCGGAGATACAACAGGAGGAACAGTTATGAGATTTGTGATACAGAGAACAAAGAAGGCGAGCGTCCGCATTGCGGGAGAGACGGTGGGAGAGATAGGGAAGGGCTTTCTCGTCCTGATCGGCGTCTCCCAGGAAGATACCCGCGAGACTGCGGACAAGATGATAAAAAAGATGCTGGGACTCAGGATCTTCGAAGATGAGAACGGCAAGACAAATCTTTCTCTTGCGTCTGTAAACGGAAGCCTTCTGCTCGTTTCCCAGTTTACCCTCTATGCAAATTGTAAAAAGGGAAACCGCCCCAGCTTTACGGAAGCGGGAGATCCGAATAAAGCAGAGGAACTCTATGAATATATCATCTCAGAGTGCAGGAAATCCGTGGCTGAGGTAGAGACCGGGCGTTTTGGCGCGGAAATGGAAGTGAGTCTTGTAAACGACGGACCGTTTACGATCCTGCTGGATTCGGAAACGCTTTGAGTGTTCCGGATCCGCAGAGGGATTTTATCCGACAGGAGAAGCTGAAGGGATTCCATATAGGATAAAAAAGAAACTCCCCGACCGACAACGGTCTGGGGAGCTTCACTGTTCCGAGTCAAAGCTGCCTAGCGGACTTGAACCGCCGACCTCCTCCTTACCAAGGAGACGCGCTACCGACTGCGCCAAGGCAGCTTATACTGCGTCATGCATCAGACGCAAGAATTAATATACACCAGACAGAACAGATTGTCAAGAGAAAGATGCTACGTTTTTTGACAACGAATACCCCATGACTTCAATTGTGTTATACTGGGAAATACGATATAGTGGTGTGCCTCCAAAGCAGGAGGAAGGAAAGCGCATGAAGAGATTAAAAAGCGACTTATGGAAACTCAGAGACAATCTGGAACTGCTCACAGATTCCATCAGAGAGATCGAGGGGGAAGATCTGCCATATTTTTACCGCTGTTTCGACACGATGAAAAATAATATCGAGATTTTCTTTCATGTCGGGTGTGACGACACCGCGCTCCTTCTCCCTCTGCTGGAAAGAGACTGGGAGGCTTCCCATAAGAAACTGATCGGCGTTCAGTATTATGATCCGCACGAAAAGCATCCGGAAGCGGACCCGAAGGTGTGTTTCTGTTTCGTGTGGACGATCTCAGAGATCGGAAGATTTTTTGACAGCCGCGTGGGCGGCATATAAGAACGGGAAAGGAGAGAGGAGAATGCCTTCGTTTTTGGATGATATTTCGGCATTTTACGGAACGGGTGAAAAAAATGCCGCAGGTCAGACACTGGAAGAGTTCCTGGAGGAGTACGACCCGTATAAATATAAGAATCCGTGCTGTACTACGGACGCGGTCGTATTTTCTGCAGGGAAAGGACTGGATGAAAAGCTGGAAGGGCTGAAGGTGCTCATGGTGAGAAGGAGCAACCATCCGAGTATCGGCTGCTGGGCGCTCCCCGGAGGGTTTGTGGATCTGAGAGAGAACCTGGAAGACACGGCGAGACGGGAACTTGAGGAAGAGACAGGCGTGAAAGGGATCGCTGTGGAACAGTTTGCGTGTTACGGAGACTTTTGCCGGGATCCCAGGGCGAGAGTGATCACATCCGCATATATGGCTCTCGTGGATGAAGAAAGTGTAAAAGTGCATGCGGGGGACGACGCTGCCGATGCGGCGTGGTGCTCGCTGTCACTGGAAGAGACGCTGCGGGAGGAGGATGATGAGTGGATCACCTCCGGATACAGGCTTTTGCTCGTAAATGATGAGAAGGGAATAAGCACCACAGCAACTATAATAAAGAAAGAACGGAAAGGTCTGATCCGTGAGAAGAAATACACGGTCACTGACCGGGGAATGACCGCGGTGGACCATGCGGCGATCATTACCCAGGCAGTGGAGATACTGAAGAGCAGAGTGCATGGCTGAACTGCACCCGGCCGGCAGATTTTCTCTTCACACCGCCCTTGTGATAAGAAACATTTTATGGTAAGATAAAGGGCATGAACGCGGCGGGGCGGATCCTGGGAGTCCGCTTCCGCCTTATCAGAACTATGAGGAGGAAATTATGGAGAACGAAACTGTTTCAAAGAATTTTATAGAATTGGAAATAGATAAAGATCTTGCGGAAGGGGTGTACGATCATGTGTGCACCAGGTTCCCACCGGAACCGAACGGCTATCTCCATATCGGACACGCCAAGTCCATCCTTTTAAATTACGGGCTGGCTCAGGAGTACGGTGGAACATTCCACATGAGATTTGATGACACGAACCCGACCAAGGAAAAGATGGAGTTCGTGGACTCGATCAAGGAAGATATCAAATGGCTGGGCGCGGACTGGAAGGACCATCTTTACTTTGCTTCAGATTATTTTGACCAGATGTATGAGTGCGCTCTGAGACTGATCCGCAAGGGAAAGGCATTTGTCTGTGACCTTTCCCCGGAGGAGATGCGTGAATATCGCGGCACGCTGAAAGAACCGGGAAAGGAGAGCCCTTACAGGAACCGATCTGTGGAGGAGAACCTGCGCCTGTTTGAAGAGATGCGAGAGGGGAAATATAAGGACGGAGAGAAAGTGCTCCGCGCGAAGATCGATATGGCGTCACCGAACATCAATATGCGTGACCCGGTCATTTACCGTGTGGCACACATGTCACATCACAATACCGGAGACAAGTGGTGTATCTACCCCATGTATGATTTCGCTCATCCAATCGAGGATGCGATCGAAGGGATCACCCACTCGATCTGTACACTGGAGTTTGAGGATCACAGACCTCTCTATGACTGGGTCGTAAGGGAATGTGAATTTGAAAATCCTCCGAGACAGATCGAGTTCGCAAAACTGTATCTGACGAACGTGGTGACCGGAAAGCGCTATATCAAGAAACTGGTAGAAGAAAAGATCGTAGACGGATGGGACGATCCCAGGCTTGTCTCTATCGCTGCGCTCCGGAGGAGAGGATTTACTCCGGAATCCATCAAGATGTTCATTGATATGTGCGGTGTATCCAAGAGCCAGAGTTCTGTGGACTATGCGATGCTTGAATACTGTATCCGGGAAGACCTGAAGATGAAAAAGTCCCGTATGATGGCAGTACTCGATCCGATCAAGCTTGTTATCGATAATTATCCGGAAGACCAGGTGGAATATCTGGATGTGGCAAATAACCTGGAGAATGAGGAACTGGGGAGCCGTAAGGTGCCCTTCTGCAGGGAACTCTATATTGAGAGGGACGATTTCATGGAGGAGCCCCCGAAGAAATATTTCCGCCTGTTCCCGGGAAATGAAGTGCGCCTGATGCACGCTTACTTTGTGAAGTGCGAGAGTTTTGTAAAAGATGAGAACGGCAGGGTCACGGAAGTACACTGTACCTATGATCCGGAGACAAAGGCAGGAAGCGGATTTACCGGAAGGAAAGTAAAAGGGACGATCCACTGGGTGCCGGCACCCTTTGCACAGAAAGCGGAGGTGCGCCTGTACGAAAATCTGATCGATGAAGAGAAGGGCGTATACAATAAAGAGGACGGTTCTCTGAACCTGAATCCAAACTCCCTCACTGTGATCCGCGACGCGGTCGTGGAGCCCAGCTTTGAAGGCGCCGGTGCATATGACAGCTTCCAGTTTGTGAGGAACGGATATTTCTGTATTGATGCGAAAGACTCGACACCGGAACACCTGGTGTTCAACCGGATCGTATCACTGAAGAGTTCATTTAAACTGCCAAAGAAATGATGCTGTGGGCGGTGCCCGTCAGATCTCTGAAATAGTGAGACATAAAAAGGGTGGTTTCTTCGCCAGAGGAGACTGCTCTTTTTTCTGAATAAACTGGCATGATTAAAATGGAGGAAAAAGACATGTATGAACTGACCATCAACCTTGAGCCGGGATCGAAGACCCCTCTGTATGAACAGATCTATGATTATATCAGACAGGAGATCCAGAGCGGCCGTATCCAGAGCGGGGACCGTCTCCCATCCACCCGCGCGCTGTGCAGGCATCTAGAGGTGAGCCGTAGTACCGTGGAACTTGCATATGAACAGCTGCTCTCGGAGGGGTACGTGGAAGCAGTGCCGTACAGGGGATACTTTGTCGCACAGCTTGACGGTCTGTGCCAGCTTGACAGGCATACGAGAAGGGATGCAGGGAGAGAGGAGAAGCCACCGGTCCGCCAGTATGCTTATGATTTTACACCAAACGGGGTGGATCTGAAGAGCTTTCCGTATAATACATGGAGAAAACTTTCTAAGGAATGTCTGTCAGACGACCGTGCCGAGCTGTTCCGCCTTGGAGATCCGCAGGGAGAATACGGGCTGCGCCGCGCGATCTGTGATTATCTACATCAGGCAAGAGGTGTAAACTGTTCTCCGGAACAGGTGATCGTCGGGGCGGGGAGTGACTATCTGCTGATACTGCTGATCATGATCATAGGGAACCGGCACCGTGTCGCCCTGGAAAATCCCACCTATACCCAGGCGTACCGTCTGTTTGAGAACATGTCATGTGAGGTCTGTACAGTAGATATGGACCGGAAAGGAATGGCTGTGGACCAGCTGAGGAAATCCGGCGCGGATATTGCATTTGTCATGCCTTCTCACCAGTATCCGCTCGGGATCGTCATGCCCATCCGGCGGAGGATGGACCTGCTGAACTGGGCATATGAAAAGGACGGCAGGTACATCATAGAAGATGATTATGACAGCGAGTT
The DNA here is from genome assembly GCA_019119205.1 of Candidatus Mediterraneibacter intestinavium. GTDB lineage: Bacteria > Bacillota > Clostridia > Lachnospirales > Lachnospiraceae > Mediterraneibacter > Mediterraneibacter intestinavium. The sequence goes on along the minus strand of DWXK01000037.1, from coordinate 8,766 downwards.
CCGATATAAAGGCAAACCGATCCCTGCGCTGCAGGGGTATGACCGCATGGGAAAAGTGATCTATAAAGGAACGTTTTCCAAATCTATCGCTCCGGCGATCCGGCTCGGTTATCTGGTACTCCCGGAGCCCCTGTTGGAGGAATACCGGAGAAAGTGTCTGTACCTGAGCTCTACGGTCTCGAAGGCGGACCAGCTGATCCTTCAGAAATTCATCGAGGAGGGATTTTTTGAGAGACATCTCAATAAGACCCGTGCTCTCTATAAAAGCAGACATGATACCCTGCTCGGCTGTCTGAAGGAGATGGATGCGGAGTTCGGCATATCCGGTGAGAATGCGGGCGTACATCTGCTCCTTCGCTTTTCGGAAAAGTATTCCGAGGAGGAACTGATCCGGCGGGCTGCGGACGAGGGAGTCAGAGTATATGGGCTTTCGGGATATTATGTGGAAAAAGAGAAAAAGAGGGAAGAGGATGAGGCTGTGATCCTGCTCGGCTATGCAAACATGGGAGAGGATAAGATCTGTGAGGCAGTGAAACTCCTGGAAAAGGCATGGAAAGAGTGACATAAAAGAGCGGGTTTTACGGAAACGGACTGTTTTGGCAAGAAAAAAGGGATGCGAAATGCATCCCTCTGAAGTCTCTCCTGATCACGCCTGGACCGTATCTGCTCCGGCAGGATCTTCCGATACATCTTCCTGTTCGGAAGCAGAGGCGCTGCCGTCTCTGTTCAGAGAGACGTATTCCCTGTCAGAAGCCGGTTTCAGGTCTACGTCCAGATCGAAATCTTCGTCTTCGGTAAGTACATCATCTTCGGTACTCTCACCGGCGCCGCTCTTGCAGAAATATGCGATCACCAGACCGACAGCAGTACCTGCTGCAGCGATAAGAGAGAACCATTTCAGAAATTTTTTCAAGATCGATATCTCCTTTCTTTAAGTTGATGTTCCCCGATATAGAAAAGAGGGAAGTCCTGAGATGGTTTTTATTGTAATACTTTTTCACTATAAATACAATACCGAACAATAAGTGGAAAATAATATTTTACATAACCGGGAAATTATAGTATAATTCTAACGGCGGCTTTTTATGCGCCGGAATGTTCCGGGGCGGAGAGTACGCCCGTAAATATTTTGAAGCACGATACGCAGGAGGGTTTGAAATGGTAAAAGCAGTAGTAGGTGCAAACTGGGGCGATGAAGGAAAGGGCAAGATCACGGATATGCTCGGGGAGGAGTCCGATATTATCGTCCGTTTTCAGGGCGGTGCAAACGCAGGGCACACGATCGTGAACGATTATGGAAAATTTGCGCTTCACACACTGCCGTCCGGCGTGTTTTACAGCCATACGACAAGTGTGATAGGAAACGGAGTTGCTCTTGATGTTCCTGTACTTATCAAGGAGATCCAGTCGATCGTGGACAGAGGGGTCCCGGCGCCGAAGATCCTTGTGTCCGACCGGGCGCAGATGGTGATGTCCTACCACAAAAATTTTGACGCCTATGAGGAGGAGAGGCTGGGAGGAAAATCTTTCGGTTCCACAAAGTCAGGGATCGCGCCGTTCTATTCCGATAAATATGCGAAGATAGGATTCCAGGTGAGCGAACTTTTTGATGACGATCTCCTCAGAGAAAAAGCGGCACGTGTTGCAGAGCAGAAAAACGTGCTGCTCGAGCATCTGTACCATAAACCACTGATCGACCCGGATGAACTATATAAAGAACTGATCAGCTATAAAGAGATGATCGCGCCATATGTCTGCGATGTATCTCTGTTCCTTCACAACGCGCTGAAGGAAGGAAAGAACATTCTCCTTGAGGGACAGCTCGGATCTTTGAAGGATCCGGATCACGGTATCTATCCGATGGTCACATCTTCTTCCACACTGGCAGCTTACGGTGCCATTGGAGCGGGGATCCCGCCGTATGAGATCAAACAGGTCATCACGGTATGCAAGGCATACTCCAGCGCAGTGGGAGCAGGCGCGTTTGTCAGCGAGATCTTCGGCGAGGAAGCAGACGAACTGAGAAAACGCGGCGGTGACGGTGGAGAATTCGGTGCGACCACAGGACGTCCGAGAAGAATGGGATGGTTCGACTGTGTGGCGTCAAAATACGGATGCCGCATGCAGGGAACAACAGACGTTGCCTTTACAGTCCTTGATGTGCTGGGGTATCTCGATGAGATCCCGGTATGCGTCGGATACGAGATCAACGGTGAAGTGACAACAGACTTCCCGGTGACACATCTTCTTGAAAAAGCAAAACCGGTACTCAAAAAACTTCCGGGATGGAAGTGTGATATCCGCGGGATCAAGAAATATGAAGATCTTCCGGAAAACTGCAGAAAATACATTGAGTTTATCGAGGAGCAGATTGGTTATCCGATCACGATGATCAGCAACGGACCGGGAAGGGACGAGATCATCTACCGCAACAAATGATCAAATGATATCTTACGAAACGGTGTTCAGAGGGAGCAGTCCCGATTGAACACCGTTTTCTTTTTTTGATAAAATCTTCATCTGCTCTACACACAGTTTTCATAAAAGAAGGTTATGATAAAAATATCAAGAAAACAGTCATATTTTCGAAGGGTGAAAAATATAATATAAAGCTGGGATTTTACAGGGAAGGAGGTATTTTTATGCGTCAGGACAGCAGCGGAAAACCCAGAGATATCATAACGATGGAAGAATACCTGAAAAAGAGACAGGCGATAAAAAGGCAGGAAGAGAGAGGGGCGGGCAGGAGCACGGTACCCATGACCGCCATGAAACTTGCGGAGATCTTATATGTCTGAGCCGTCATTATCATTGCCGCGGTGTTTCAGGATGCGGGCGATAAGGATGTAAGCATATAGAAGGACAGGGACCAGGACCGTCGCCGCAATGGACGCGGAGAGGAGGCTGGAGGCTGCCGGTGAATCGAGCAGGGCAAATATAAGTGTGCTCCCGTAGAGTGCCATGAGAAGTATCGCACCGATAAGGGCGAAGATGCGTTTCAGCTTTTCCATTTTTGCATATCCTTTCTGTTTGAACGATATCTGTGAGAGTATAACAGGAAAAACACGCCGGCAGGAAGCGCCGGAGATATCCTAAACAACAGTATACCGAAAATAATAGTTTACGGCAAACAGAAATTGGTATATAATAAATCGCGATTGAAACTATATTAGATAAAGGAGCAATATGCGATGAGTGAAAAAAGTCTGTTAGACCAGTGGCGTGACCGGGCATATGACAGAAGCCTGTCCAAGGATCAGCTGGAGAGATTTTGGGGAACATATTTTACTATTGAAAAAGAGATCTATGAGCAGCTTCTGGAAGACCCGGATACGGAAGTGAAGGGAACAGTAAAAGAACTGGCTGAGAAATATGGACAGGATGTCATGACAATGGTCGGTTTCCTGGATGGTATCAATGACAGCCTGAAAGCTGCGAACCCGATCGAAACAATGACAGAGGGCACAGAAGTCAGCCTTGCTTTTGACAAGGAAAAGCTTTACAAAAATATGGTCGATGCCAAAGCTGACTGGCTCTATGAACTTCCCCAGTGGGAGAAGATCTTCGATGAGGAGACGAGAAAACGTCTGTACCTTGAGCAGAAACAGTCCGGCACGATCCGCAAGCCGAAGAAGATCGGAAGAAATGATCCCTGTCCCTGCGGCAGCGGTAAAAAGTATAAGAAGTGCTGCGGAAGAAATGCCTAGATGAGATATTATTTTTTGATCGTCGGAGTTGTGTGCGTTTTGTATTATGTGCTGCTGGGAGCGTATTCACGGCGGCTGACCTCAACGTTTGCAGGATTCTGGCTGATATCAGGCGGCGCACATCTGATCCTCGGATGTGCGCCGTTTTCTGATACTGTCTGGCAGATGATGAAGCCGGCGGTCGCGGCGGCGTGGATCCTGTTCGCAGCCGTGGAGGTACGGATCCTGATCGGGATGATACCGGAGAAGGAGCGGAAAGCGGACTGTATCATCATCCTTGGAGCCCAGGTAAGAGGAAGACGTATAACTAACTCTTTGAAGAGAAGGCTTGACGCGGCACTTTCTTACCTTGAACGCTATCCGGATACTATGGTGGTCGTATCCGGGGGACAGGGAAAGGGAGAAGACATCTCCGAGGCGGAAGCGATGGCAGAATATCTGACCGGCAGGGGCGTGCCGGAGGAGAGGATCATCCGGGAGGACCGCTCTACATCGACACGGGAGAATTTCCGTTTCAGCAGGAAGTTTTTTGACCCGGAGAGATCAGTGACAGGGATCGTGACCAACGACTTTCATATGTGCCGTGCTTCCATGATCGCCCGGCAGGAAGGATATGGCAGGCTCATAAGGATCCCGGCGTCATCAAACACGGTATTCCAGCTGAACTATCTGGTGAGGGAATTCTTTGCCATTCTGGCACTGCTGATACCGGGCAGGCGCGGATGAGAGCACACGGTACGGAAAAACAGAAAACATACAGTGAGGAAACAGACGGAAAGAGGAAGAAGAGAAGGAGGATCACGATGGAGAAAACAGAGTTCACTTTGTCAAACGGAGTTACAGTGCCGGCGGGAGTGTTCGGTACATATAAGGCGGCGGACGGAAAAAGCGCCGATGTGATCGGCATGGCGATCGAGGCAGGATACCGCTGTTTCGATACCGCCTCGTTCTACGGGACAGAAGGATATCTGGCAGAAGCGGTCGAAAGGAGCGGGATCCCGAGAGAGGAGTTCTTTATCACGTCAAAACTCTGGAAAGATGAGATGGGATATGAGAATGCGAAAGAAGCCTTCCACCGGTCACTGGAGAGGCTGAAAACGGATTACCTGGACATGTATCTGATACACTGGCCTCTTCCGGATCCGGAATGCCAGGACTGGAAAGAACTGGACGCGGAGACATGGCGCGCGCTGGAAGAACTGTACCGGGAGGGAAAGGTACGTGCGATCGGTCTGAGCAACTTCCTGCCCCATCACATCGAAAATATCCTCGCGCACTGTACAGTGGCTCCCATGGCAGACCAGCTCGAGTACCACCCGGGCTACAGCCAGGAGGCGACGGTGAGATACTGTCAGGACCACGGGATCCTCGTACAGGCATGGAGCCCGCTCGGGCGGACCAGGGTGCTCGAGGATCCCATGATCCTCTCACTGGCGGAGAAGTACGGAGTCTCTCCGGCGAAAATCTGCCTTGGATTTGCCCTGCAGAGAGGCGTACAGCCCCTTCCTAAAGCATCGTCCCCGGAACGGATGAGAGAGAACCTGGATCTGGGCTCTTTTGAGATGGAACAGGAAGATATCTGGCGTCTCGCCACGATGCCTCAGACCGGCTGGTCAGGCGAGCATCCGGACAGGGTCCGTGTCAGATATGAAGATATGTGATAAAAAAGAATAGAAAGCCGGCATGGAGGGCATAATGTTACTGATTCTGTAAAAAGAGGAGGTAAGATCATGCCAGAATTAAAATGTACAGTACAGACCTGTGTGCACAACAATCAGTTCCTCTGTGCCCTCGATCAGATCCAGGTAGGGGGGGACAGTGCGAAAACAGCCCAGGAAACATGCTGTGACAGCTTTCAGGAGAGAAGAGAAGGAAGCTACAGCAATGCGATGGAAGTTGCTTCTGACCGGGCTTGCGTTGACTGCAAGGCGACGAAATGTATGTATAACGACAACTGTCAGTGCCATGCGGGAAAGATCAGCGTGGAAGGCGGAGACGCCAGAGAGAGCAGCGGGACAGAGTGCGCGACATTTAAGTGCTGCTGCTGAGAAAACTGTCGGATATGACAGGGAATGTATAATGAAGGATATGAAGAGAAGGGTCCGGGAAAGAAGTTCCCGGATCTTTCTGCGTAAAGGGAGCAGGAACATTCATGCAGACTGGGTGGTGAATTCCTGCGACGATTGTTGACTCTTCCGGGGCTTGAGATGTATAATAAAACCATCTGTACGTGCACTGAGGGAAGGAATTAGCTGATGACAGAGAAAAGACAGACAGAGAGCGGGGAAAAGAGAGAGAAGATCGGGATCAGAGAGCGGCTCGGAAGAGGAATGGCAGTGTTTCTTGTCGTTGCCGCGTGTATCCTTTTTTATTTTGCGCTTTTGCGGGTCGCACAGCTTTCCGATGCAGTCAGGGCTGTGTTCTCGGCTGCGAAGCCGATCGTATACGGGCTTGCCATCGCCTATCTGCTGAATCCTGTCGTAAAGTCAGTTGATGAAAGGCTGTTTCCGTTTCTTGAGAAAAAGTGTCCGCGTTTGAAGAAGAAGCAGCAGATATCAAGAGGAGTCGGGATCTTCCTTTCCGTCCTTCTTCTGCTGGTGGTCATCGTGGCTCTGCTCAATATGATGATCCCGGAACTTTACAGCAGCATACGTGATATGATCCTGACTGTTCCCACCCAGATGAATGCATTTCTGCAGAGAATCTCGTCTATGGATATGCAGAGCACACCTCTTGAACAGCTTCTGACAAATCTGATGGAAGAAGCGGCTGAATTTATACAGAACTGGATGCGCACCGATCTGATGGCGAGAGTCAATGATGTGATGTCGGGGTTGACAGAAGGCGTGATCAACATCCTGACAGAGTTTTTGAACTTTATCATCGGGATCATCGTTTCTGTATATGTGCTTTACAGTAAAGAAAAGTTCTGCCGGCAGAGCAGAAAGCTCATCTACGCTGTGTTCCGGCCGTCCACTGCGAATATGATCCTGCATCTTACGATCAAGAGCAATGAGATCTTCGGAGGCTTTATCATAGGAAAGATCATAGATTCTGCGATCATAGGCGTTTTGTGCTTTATAGGACTTTCGATCCTGGATATGCCGTATACGATGCTTGTGAGCGTGATCGTGGGAGTCACAAATGTGATCCCGTTTTTCGGACCGTATATCGGGGCGATCCCCAGCGCGGTACTGATCCTCCTGACAGATCCCAGGATGGGCATTTATTTCATCATCTTCATCCTTGCCCTGCAGCAGTTTGACGGAAATGTCCTCGGACCGAAGATCCTGGGAGATTCCACGGGGCTCTCGGCATTCTGGGTGCTGTTTTCCATACTGATCGCGGGAGGGCTCTTCGGCGTTCCGGGAATGATACTCGGAGTCCCGGCTTTTGCGGTGATCTATTATATCGCAGGCATGCTGGTGGACCACATGCTCAGGAAGAAGAAACTGCCTACCGCTGCTTCATACTATGATGAATACAGTTATGTCAGCGATGACGGTAAATTTATACATGCAGACAAAAATATACTGAAAGAAAAAGGAGAGAAAAAAGATGCCGATTCGAGTACAGAATGACCTCCCGGTCAAAGAAATACTGGAACACGAAAACATATTTGTGATGGACGAATACCGTGCCGCGCACCAGGATATCCGTCCGATCAGCATAGGGCTTCTCAATCTGATGCCCCTGAAAGAGGATACGGAACTTCAGATCCTGCGGTCGCTGTCAAATACACCGTTGCAGGTTGACGTGACGTTTGTACGCATGACCAGCCACGTGTCCAAAAATACATCCACCAGCCATATCTACAAATTCTATGAACCGTTTGACAGCATCAGGGATAAAAAGTTCGACGGCTTTATCATCACCGGAGCGCCGGTGGAACTGCTGCCATTTGAAGAGGTGGACTACTGGGATGAATTGAAAGAGATCATGGAGTGGACAAAGACCAATGTGACTTCCACACTCCATCTCTGCTGGGGCGCCCAGGCGGGGATCTACTACCACTTTGGGATCGACAAAGTGAAACTGCCGAAGAAGCTTTCCGGTATTTACCGCCACCGGGTAAGAAACCGCAGGATCCCTCTCGTGAGAGGATTTGACGACGTGTTTATGGCACCGCACTCCAGATATACCGAGGTGCCTCAGGATCTCCTTGAGGCGGATGAGAGGATCACCATCCTTGCGGATTCACTTCAGGCAGGGGTATTCCTGTGCATGGCAGAAGAAGGAAGGCAGATCTTTGTCATGGGACACCCGGAGTACGACAGGATGACCCTGGACGCTGAATATAAAAGAGATATGGGAAAAGGGCTGAACCCTCAGATCCCGATGAACTATTATCCGGATGATGATCCGGAGAACAAGCCGGTACTCACATGGCGTTCTCACGCGAACAATCTGTATACGAACTGGCTGAATTATTACGTTTACCAGGTGACGCCGTACGACCTGTACGGGACACCGTCTTTTTGAGGGTGGAAATAGCGCAGTAAAAGAAAGCGAATGGTGTAGTAAATGACCCGACGTACATTTTAAAGAAATGTATTTCGGGTTGTTTTTTTACTATGCAGACTGTATATGAGGGGAAAGCCATGTTATACTATATATATAAATATGTCTTTTCAACGAGATGGAGTGTGAAAGCTATGCTTATAGGTAAAAAAAGTCATACATCTATAAGAAAAAAATACGAACAACGCAGCAATGCTGCTGTTAAGATTGCTTTGGATAAAATCAGACAGGCAGAGCTTGCCCCTTATGTTAAACATGTATATTTATATGGCAGCTGCGCCCGCAAGGAGCAGACTTATGAAAGCGACGTGGATCTGCTGCTGGAACTGGATCCGAGTTTTGAATCCTTTGCGGATAAAACTGAGTCTATCATAGAACTGAAGAAGAGTATATCTGCGATTGACAGTTCTTTGCCGCAGATAGAACTAAAGATCGTGATCGGAGACAACTGGAAAAAAGCAAAAAGTCTTTTTTTTATTAATGTTAACAGGGAGGGTGTTGAGTTATGGTAGACAATAATTATTTCGGATTCGCTGAG
>DWXK01000002.1 GCA_019119205.1 Candidatus Mediterraneibacter intestinavium | reverse complement strand
GTTGACCACGTACTTGCAAGCGGCAAGGACATCAACATCATGGTATTCGATACAGAGGTTTACTCCAACACAGGCGGACAGTCTTCCAAGGCTACAAAGACAGGTGCTACAGCACAGTTCGCAGCAGGCGGTAAAGAGACGAAGAAGAAAGACCTTGCAGGCATGGCAATGAGCTACGGATACGTATACGTTGCACAGATCGCTATGGGCGCTGACTTCAACCAGACAGTCAAAGCCATCACAGAGGCTGAGGCTTATCCGGGACCGTCACTGATCATCGCTTACGCTCCGTGTATCAACCACGGTATCAAGAAGGGTATGAGCAAAGCTCAGACAGAGGAGCAGCTCGCAGTTGAGTGCGGATACTGGAACAACTTCAGATACAATCCGGCTGCAGAAGGCAACAAGTTCTCACTTGACAGCAAAGAGCCGAAGCAGGAGAACTACCAGGCGTTCCTTGACGGAGAGGTTCGTTACAATGCCCTGAAGAGATCCAATCCGGAGAAGGCAGCGAAACTGTTCGCGATCAACGAGCATGAAGCTATGGAGAGATACGAGTACCTGAAGAAACTGGTAGACGTATACGCTGCAGAGTGATAAACGATTGATAAAAAGATGACAGGACTGCCCGCAGATGCAGTCCTGCCGTTAAAAGGCAACGGAAGTTACAGATGTGACAGACGGGAAAACCGGGACTGAAAAGTCCCGGTTTTTTGTTGCGCATTAATAGGCGCCTGGTGACCTGAAGTTATCGGATTATTCTTTCAGGATGAGCCGGATCGGGACCCGCGTCTTTGGCAGGAAGAACTGGACCAGCGGTCCGGTGAGAAAGACAGCGGCTATCGTTCCGGCGCCGACAGTCCCTCCCAGAATAAAGCCAAGGACAACGAAGAACAGGTCGCATCCGACTCTCACCCAGCGGAACTGGACTGCTTCGATCTTATCGGAAAGAATGACCGCCACCAGGTCATTGGGACCGGTCCCTGCGTTGCTGTTGATCACGATGGACATGCCGGCGGAGAGGATGACACATCCCGCGAGCATACTGATGATACGCAGGGGCATTGGAGAACCGCCGTTTATGTATCCCTGCAGAAGCCAGGTGAAAAGATCGATGATAGGACCTCCGCAGAATGCGCAGACGACGGTGCCGGGTTTCACATAGCCTTTTGTGGTCAGGAGCATGACGGCCATCAGGATGCACAGGACGATCACGTGCACTGTGCCTACAGTCAGCCCGAAGACGCGGGAAAGTCCCTGGATAAACACGGTAAAGGTATCCGTGCCGAGTTCTGAGATCAGAAACAGGGTGACGCCCAGATGGGCGACGGTGAGACCTGCGAAGAGGATCACCAGTGCTCTGACCCAGCCGGCTGCGCCTCTTGCGGAAGTGTCCGAGGCGAATTTCTCTTTTGATACAGTATCTTTTTTTGAAACGGTTTTTTTCTTCATGATCATTGATTGGATGCGCTGTGCCGTCATCCATCTCCTTTCAAATATTCTCTGTCCGGTTTGACAGAATCTTCCTATATTTATTTATGAGCATGCCGGCAGTGCGGTGCCGGGCGGCGTTTTGCTGCGTCTGCCGGTATTCAGATCTGCTGCGGGAGCGGAGTGCTCAGATATTTCTTCGGTGTGATCCCCTTATATTTCTTAAATGTTTTTATAAAATAGCTTACATCATTAAACCCGCAGCTCAGACCGATCTCCGCGATAGGATCGTTGGACGTTGCGAGTCTGAAACATGCCTGTTCGATCCGGTAATAATTGAGATAGTCAATGGGAGTCCGGTGAGTCATTTCCCGGAAGTACCGGCAGAAATATTTGGAGTTCATACCGGCTTCCATTGCGAGGTCGTCCAGGGTGAGGCACTCGGAGTAGGAAGTCTCGATCTTTTCCAGTGCCTTTTTCAGGTGCTCGATCCTGCGCCCGTCTTTCTGTGGGATGCTCTGCACCTCTGAATACAGCTGTTTTTCCAGGATGTATCCGAAAAGATCATAAAATGCACCGATGACTCTCAGCTCGTGCCCTTCTGAGCGGAGTTTCATCTGCTCAAACATAGATGAAGTGATCTGCGAGATCTCCCGGTCCTCTGCTGAGAAGTGGGGTTTTATCTCTATGGAGTCGCTGCTGATCTTTTTGATAAGAAGCTCTCCCGCGTGGCTGGCGGTCATGAGCGAATCCAGGTTGAACACGATACATTCGTACAGGCAGTCACGGGGGATCCCGCCGTGCAGGAGTCCGCCCTTAACAAAGATCACATCACCCGCATCCGCCACAAATTCATTCTCGTTGATCGTCATCAGAAACTGGCCCTTCAGGATCCGTATCACTTCATATTCAATATGCCAGTGATAAGACATCTCATACCGCGGATGAGCCGGCCCCACATGATAAAACTCGAAAGGAAACTCAAACGTCCCATGTTTCCTCTCCTCCCTGTAGTTCATGTATTTCATATCAGTCTTATACTCCTTATATTTTTCTGCTATCTTATCTGTTTGCCCATTGTGATATAGCAGGAGAGGGGCGGCATCCCCTGACGGGACCGTAGTGCGGCGTCAGCACTTGGGCGGCGTCCTCTGCCGCCCTATGTACTGTTACGCCGCACTCCGAGCGAGAGCGGGTCCCGGAAGGGAATACCGGTCTGCCTCCGAACTTTATCACAATGTACAAAAAGTGAATATTGTTATATTTTTATTCTATTATATCACGAGACAAAAAGAAAAAATAGTATTATAATTAAAAACAAGAAACGATTCTTGTACAAACAAAGAAGGAGGAATGTTATTATGGCAGAAAACAGGTACGTGGGATCTTATCCGGTGATCGGCATCAGACCTACCATCGACGGAAGAAAGGGTGTTCTCGATGTAAGAGGGTCTCTGGAAGAGCAGACCATGAACATGGCAAAGAATGCCGCAAAACTGTTTGAGGAGAATTTAAGATACTCAAACGGAGAGCCGGTTAAAGTTGTTATCGCTGATTCCACGATCGGACGTGTGGGCGAGAGTGCTGCATGTGCGGACAAGTTCAGAAAAGAAGGCGTTGACATCACACTGACAGTTACACCGTGCTGGTGCTACGGATCTGAGACAATGGATATGGATCCGACAACGATCAAGGCTGTATGGGGACTGAACGCAACAGAGAGACCGGGTGCCGTATACCTTGCATCTGTTCTTGCTACTCACGCTCAGAAAGGCCTTCCGGCATTCGGTATCTACGGACATGATGTTCAGGAAGCTGACGATATGACAATTCCGGAAGATGTAAAAGAAAAACTGTTAAGATTCGGACGTGCTGCGGTTGCAGCTGCTTCCATGAGAGGAAAATCCTGGCTGCAGATCGGTTCTGTTACAATGGGTATCGGAGGATCCATCATCGATCAGGATTTCATCGAGTCTTACCTTGGCATGCGCGTAGAGTCTGTTGACGAGGTTGAGATCATCCGCCGTATGACAGAAGGAATCTACGATGAGGCTGAGTATCAGAAAGCGCTTGCATGGGCAAAAGAAAAATGCCATATCGGATTTGACAAGAACCCG
>DWXK01000036.1 GCA_019119205.1 Candidatus Mediterraneibacter intestinavium | reverse complement strand
AGGATCGGGCTTTTGATGGGAAATATCAATATTGGTGTTTTCCTGTACAGTCTGGTGCAGACGGCGGTCATGATCGTTACAGCTTCTTATGTAGTCGTGATCATGTACAGAAAGAGGCTGCCCTGCTGGACCATGATCGTGACCATGGGCTGGTACATGTTCATGCCCTTTTTCCCGGACTATGCAGTGATCATGTGGAAAGATCCGATCTTTTCCTGTGCGCTTCTCTGGATTTGTTTTCTCTTGCTGGAACTGGTGGATGACAGGGAGAAAGTCTGCAAGAGAGGATGGCTGATCCGGTTTGCTGCAGCGGGAGTGGTGGCAGCTTTTTTTCGGAATAATGGGATCTATGTGGTCGTGCTGGCGATGCTCGCAGTCCTGATCCTCTGCAGAAAACAGGTCATAAGATTCTGTATCATGGCATTGGCGCTTCTTGCTGTGTATTACGGAGTGACAGGGATCATATATGAACGTGCAGGCATTCAGACTGAGTTTGTGGAAAGCGTAGGGATACCACTGCAGCAGATGGCTGCTGTGATAGTGAATGACGGGGAGTTCTCGGATAAAGACGAAGAATTCCTGTATCGGCTCCTTCCGGAGGAAGAATGGAAAAACAGCTATACTCCCTGCCTGGTTGATACGATCAAGTGGAATCCTCAGTTCGATGCAGAGTTTCTGGAAGAGAACAAAGGGGAGTTTTTTCGGGTATGGTTTTCCGGTTTAGCTCAGAACTTTTGCGAATATGTGAAAGCATACGGGATGGAGACGCTGGGATTCTGGATGCCCGGCATTCAGAATGATTACGGATATATAGACACGTATATTTCTGAAAACGGATACGGGATCTATGAGGTGGATATCATCCAGCGGTTTACCGGGATTTCGTTGGGGGACTTCATCAGGAATTTCCGTATCTATATCGGAAGCGGAACACTTCTGTGGCTGGTACTGGCGGCGGCAGTTCTGGCAGCTGCGGATAAAAGTGTATACTGGATCGTGACGGTGCCGGCACTGGGAAACTGGCTGACGACCATGATCGCAGCGCCGGTGGCATTCAGCCTGAGGTATGTATATATTTTTGCGCTGGGACTTCCGCTGTTTCTGATCCTTCCTTTTTTTAGAAGGAGCAGATCTTGTTCAGAAACAGAATAGCTCCTGCGCGATAGCAGAACTTTTAGTAGATCATCGCTGGGTAGCATATCAGGTTGAAGTGTGATATACTTTTAGAAGTTAAGCGAAAACAGTGAAGCGGATCAGGGATCTGCTTTGCTGCTCTTAAAGGAAAGGGGATGTAAGATCATGAAGAGGAAACTGGCAATGCTGCTTACATTTGTGCTTGTTGGAGCGATGCTCCCGGGCTGTTCCAAGAAGGAAGAAGAGCCGGAACCGGCTGTGGTGGAAGAAGAGCCTGCTGCAGAAGAACCGGCGGAGCCGGAGGTGGTCGAGGAGCCGGAGGAAGTGATCCCGGAGAATCAGAACCTCCTCACCGGAGTCCCGGATCTCTCGGAGGAAGCTATCGGGAAGAGACCGGTCGCGGTAATGGTAAATAATATCCCGGCAGCGATGCCGCAGTATGGAGTGGAAGAGGCGGATATCATCTTTGAGATCCCTGTGGAGGGAGACCAGACCCGTTTTATGGCGCTGTATGCAGACTATACAAAAGTGCCGAAGGTGTGTGCGATCCGAAGCTGCCGTGCCTATTTCCCGGCGATCTCTCAGGGATTTGATGCCTTTTATGTGAACTGGGGTATTGATGAGAGCATGGGCGATTATATCGCTGCACTGGGGCTGAATCAGTATGACGGGATGTACAATCCGGGCGGGCTCTTCGGAAGAGACCAGGACAGGATAAATTCCGGATATGCCCTGGAGCACACAGCATACTTTGACGGGACAAAGTTTGCATCCTATGTGCAGTCCGAAGGGACAAGGACGGACCTTCAGGATGACAAAAAGGACACAGCATTTAAATTCAACGGGCTGGAAGAACAGGTTAAGCCCACAGGTGGAGACTGCAGCAGAGTGGATATCAACTTTGGGGCACAGAGTGCGGCGCTCATCTATGACGAACAGAGCAACACGTACAAGAAAGAAAACAGCGGGGAACCGCAGATTGATGGAAACACAGGTGATCAGCTTGCGTTTACCAATGTGATCGTATTGGAGACATCCATTACCGTGCGGGATGATGTGGGGCATAAGGATGTTGACTGGTCAGGCGGCAATGATGCGGTCGGATACTACATCTCAAACGGCGGTATGCAGAAGATCAGCTGGTATAAGCAGGATAATAACGAACAGGACAGGATCCACCTTTATGATGAAGATGGAAATGAACTTTCCATAAACAGGGGGAAGACTTACATAGCTTTCAACTATCCGAACCAGACGGAATTTCAGTAGGGTGGGAAGCCTGAATAAGTAAGAAGGATAAAGGAAACTTGAATCATGAGCAAAATAGCGGTATTGATACCATGTTACAATGAAAGTCAGACGATCGAGAAAGTGATACGGGAGTACCATGAGGCGCTCCCGGGGGCGGATATCTATGTCTACGATAACAATTCAACTGACGGTACGGACGAGATCGCGCGCAGAGCAGGCGCAATTGTCAGATATGAATACAGGCAGGGGAAAGGAAACGTTGTAAGGAGTATGTTCCGTGATATTGATGCGGACTGCTATCTGATGATCGACGGTGACGATACTTATCCGGCAGAGAATGCAAGGCAGATGGCAGATCTGGTGCTTGAAAAAGGTGTGGATATGGTGATCGGGGACAGGCTGTCTTCCACTTATTTCACTGAGAACAAGAGACCGTTCCACAATTCCGGAAATAAGGTGGTACGCTATCTGATCAATAAGCTCTTCAATAATGATGTTCGGGACATCATGACAGGATACCGGGCATTCAGCCGGCTGTTTGTAAAGTCATTCCCGGTTCTGTCAAAAGGATTTGAGATTGAGACGGAGATGACGATCCATGCAGTGGATAAGAACTTTCTCCTGGAGGAGGTGCCGGTCACATACAGGGACAGGCCGGAAGGGAGCGAGTCCAAGCTGAATACTTTTTCAGACGGTTTTCGTGTGCTCCGGACGATCGCAGCGCTTTTCAGGGAGTATAAACCTTTTAAATTCTTTCTCTGTGTTGCGGCGGTGCTCTGGATCATTGCGATCGCATTTTTTATCCCGGTATTTGTCGATTATCTGCAGACCGGGCTTGTACTGAAATTCCCGACGGTGATCGTCTGCGGTGTTGTGGCGACGGTAGGGGCGCTGATGTGGATCTGCGGTATTATTCTCGAGGTGATCGTGAAAAAGCACAGGCAATTGTATGAACTGATGCTGAACCAGATGAGTATCACACTTTCTGAAAAGAAGGACTGAGAGGGGATTTCTCACGAAATACCGGATGGGAAAATTCCGGATGAGGATAACTGATAAAGGAGCTGTATATTTTGGACAAGAAGACTTCTCTGCTGCGGCAGATCATCCGATTCGCGTTTGTTGGAGGTTCTGCCTTTGTGATAGATTACGGGATCATGATCTTCCTGACGGAAGCGTTTGGGGTCGATTATCTGATATCGAGCGCGGTGTCGTTTACCGTTTCGGTGATCTATAATTACATCCTCAGCGTGAAGTGGGTGTTTGATGTGTCAGGGGACCGCAGCAAGACGCAGGACTTTGCGGTGTTTATCGTGCTGAGCATCATTGGACTGGGGATCAATCAGCTTGTCATGTGGGTCGCGGTGGACCTGCTCGGGATCTTCTACATGATCTCAAAGATCGGCGCCACCGGCGTGGTCATGGTCTACAATTTCATCACAAGGAAGCTGTTCCTGGAGAACGGGAAATAGAGATAAAAAGAGGGCGTGCCGCACGCGGGAGTTATTCCCCTGTGCGGCATGCCCTGAATATTATGGCGCGGCGGAAGGCGTCTATTCTTCGATGATCTGTATCTCCAGATAGTCAAAATCGATGGAATCTACAAAATTATCCTGATAGAACCGTGCCTTTGCGTGTCTCTTGAATTCGCTGATCGTTGAATCAAGCCAGATCGGCTTGCTCAGGTCAAATTCGTAGCAGATCTCATCCAGTGCGTTGAAGATCTTGTGAGTGCGTGTGTCGTCCGTCTCATCGCAGATCACGGTGTCGCGCAGCATTCTGTTGTCTTTGAATTCTTTTCCCCAGAGTCGGAACATGTGGGACCGTCCTTTCTTTGATATATATCAATGCAGTTCTTTGAGTGTTTTCTTCAGATAAGAATATGGTTATTCTAGCACAAATGTGCTGTCCTGTGTAGTCTGTTTTTCACGCAGGAACCGGGATCGATCCATCCGGCATCTGTTCCGGCTGCGGTCTTGACACATTTTTATAAAATATTTATACTTGAGGAATGCAAGGACCCGTGGAAGTGCGGGCGCCTTAGCGAGAAAAGGAAAGAAGAAATGATGAAACCACTAATTTTACAGTCAGACTTTGGAACTGCAGACGGAGCGGTCAGCGCAATGTACGGGGTTGCCTATGGTGTGAGCCAGGACCTGAATATCTCAGACCTGACCCATGAGATCCCTCAGTACGATATCTGGGAGGCGTCCTACCGCCTGATCCAGACAGTGAGCTACTGGCCGGAAGGTTCGGTGTTTGTGAGTGTTGTGGATCCGGGAGTGGGATCCACCAGAAGGAGTATCGTGGTCAGGACGAAGACAGGACAGTACATCGTCACTCCGGACAACGGGACTCTGACCCATGTGAAGCGTATCATCGGCATCGAGTCTGCACGGGTGATCGACGAGAGCGTGAACCGCCTGCCGAACTCAGGGGAGAGCTATACGTTCCACGGAAGGGATATCTATGCCTACACCGGCGCGAAGCTTGCCTCCGGAGTGATCACTTTTGAGCAGGTGGGACCGGAAGTCGAGGCGGACAGTGTGATCGAACTCCCGGTCGTAGAGGCGGTTTATGACGGGGAAAAGGTCAGCGGGACGATCGACGTCCTCGACGTCAGGTTCGGAAGCCTCTGGACCAACATCCCCAGGGAGATGTTCCTGAAGCTGGGTGTGAAACACGGCGGAAGGGTTGAGATCAGCATTGAGAACGAGACGAGGACGCTCTACAAGAACATCCTTGTTTACGCGAAAAGCTTTGCGGACGTGTATGTGGGAGAGCCGCTCGTCTACGTGAACAGCCTGGACTGCATGGCAGTGGCGATCAATCAGGGAAGCTTTGCGAGGGCATATAATATCGGGACGGGGACGAACTGGAGGATCACGATCCGGAAAGCGCCGCGTCTGGTTTATGAGGATTAGCGTTTATGATAATTCAGTGTACGGAAAAAGACAGAGAAATGCTGGTTTCTTATCTGAAGAAGGAACCGGTATATAACACCTTTATCCTTGCGGATATAGAGGACCTGGGATTTGACAGTGATGTTCAGGATGTGTATGCCGAAGTGGAAGGCGGAGAATGCGTGGGCGTCTATCTTCGCTTTTACAGAAATCTCCTGATCTTCTGTGAGGATGACCGGACGAACACGGACTTCCTTGAGCAGCTGTTCGGGACGTTCCTTCCGGATGTGGTCATGGGGAAACCGGAGGCTGTGAGCGTGGCAGGAAGGCTTCTGACGGATCACTGTTTTGAGAAGAAAGGGTTCTATGCCCTGGAAGATGCATCCTGCCTGGAGGAGGCTTCGGTAGAGCCGGAGACAGCCCGGGTGGAGGATGCGGCGGAGATTTTCCATTTTATCCAGGGAATCCCGGAGATCGCTCATATGTATACATCGGAGGAGATGATAGAGGACCGGATCCGAAACGGCTTCGGGGTACACTATGTGATCCGTGAGAACGGTGTGATCGTATCCCACGGCAACAGTGCGGCGCAGAGCAGTGCCACGGTGATGATCGGAGGGATCGCAACTGCGGCGGAATACAGGGGCAGGCATCTGGCAGGACAGATCGTCAGCCGTCTGTGCCTGGATATCATGGAGAAGGGGAAGACGCCCTGCCTGATCAGTCTGCGCGGGGAAGAGGACAATCTGTATACCAGGCTCGGATTTCGCAAGATCGGGGACTGGGCGATGCTGACGAACGGAGGAAAGAAGGATGAGCAGTAAGGAAAAAACTCCGGTGATCGAGTTTAAAGATTTTCAGTTCCAGTATTTCAGTCAGGCGGAGCCTACCCTGCATGACATCAACCTGGCGATCTATAAGGGAGAGAAGGTCCTTCTTGTAGGACCCAGCGGGAGCGGAAAGAGCACCCTGGGACACTGTCTGAACGGACTGATCCCCTTTTCCTATAAAGGAGAGATCAAAGGAAGCCTTAAGATCATGGGGCAGGAGACAAAGGAGAAAGATATTTTCCAGCTGTCTAAGATGGTGGGGACGGTGCTCCAGGATTCGGACGGGCAGTTTATCGGGCTGACGGTGGGAGAAGATGTGGCGTTTGCCCTGGAAAATGACTGTGTTGAACTGGGCAGGATGAAAGAGACGGTACAGAAAGTGACCGATATCGTGGATATGGGAGAACTTCTGAGATCGTCGCCGTTTGAACTCTCCGGCGGACAGAAACAGAGAGTTTCCTTTGCCGGTGTTATGGTGGACGATGTGGACATCCTGCTCTTTGACGAGCCGTTGGCGAATCTGGATCCTGCCACAGGGAAGACGGCGATCGACCTGATCGACCGGGTGTGGAAGGAAGAGGAAAAGACGGTCATCATCATCGAGCACAGGCTGGAAGATGTGCTGTACCGGGATGTGGACCGGGTGATCGTGGTCAGTGAAGGACGGATCGTGGCGGACATGGCTCCGGACGAACTGATGGCGGCGGATATCCTTCCGGCGCTTGGGATCCGGGAGCCCCTCTATGTAACGGCGATGAAATATGCGGGGATCAAAGTTACGCCCGAAATGCATGCGGGCCGGCTTGATACCCTCGATGTGGATAAGATCCGGGAGCCTCTGCTTGAATGGAGCAGGGCGCAGAAGAAAAAGGAAGGGCAGCCGGAACGCCCGGCGATCCTGGAGGCAGACCATATCAGTTTTCAGTATACGAAAAAGAGAAAGATCCTCCAGGACATCAGTTTTCAGATCCGGGAAGGTGAGATGGTCAGTATAGTAGGCACAAACGGCGCCGGGAAGAGTACACTTGCCAAGGTGATCTGCGGATTTGTAAAAGAGGATCAGGGAAAACTCCGTTACAGTGGGGAAGATATGGCAGACTGGACGATCAAAGAGCGTTCGGCGAAGATCGGCTATGTCATGCAGAACCCGAACCAGATGATCTGTAAGCCCATGATCTATGACGAGGTGGCGCTGGGCTTAAGGATCCGGGGCGTCCCGGAGGAAGAGATCGAGCCGAAGGTGGACAGCGCACTGAAGATCTGCGGGCTCGCGCCGTTCAAGAAATGGCCGGTGTCTGCCTTAAGTTTTGGACAGAAAAAGCGTGTGACCATCGCGTCCGTGCTTGTCCTGGACCCGCAGATCCTGATCCTGGATGAACCTACGGCGGGACAGGATTACCATCATTACACTGAGATCATGGAATTTTTAAAGAGCCTGAACAGCCGGGGAGTGACCATCATCATGATCACCCACGACATGCATCTGATGCTGGAGTACACGCCCCATGCCATCGTGATCTCAGGCGGGAAGAAGATCGGAGACGCCAGCGCGGTTGAGATCCTGACGGATGAGAAGGTCGCGGAGCAGGCGAACCTGAAGGTGACTTCGCTGTATGAACTTGCCCTGAAGGCGGGGATTGAGGATCCGTCCTCTTTTGTACAGAACTTTATCGATCATGAGAGGGGGACACGGCAGAATGAAATCGAAACTGTTTGACTATATTGACAGGGACAATTTTATCTACAACCTGTCCGGGCTGACAAAGCTGGTGGCTTTCATATGCCTGACGTTTTCGGTCATGTTTTCCTATGATATCCGGTATATCATTTTTGTCCTGGTGCTCTCGTTCTGCTTTTTTAAGATGTCCGGGATCACGTTCCGGCAGGTGCGGACAATGATGATCTATGTGGGAGTATTCCTCCTGCTGAACTTCGTCCTGACGTATCTGTTCAGCCCTCAGTACGGGACGGAAATCTACGGGACTACCCATGAGATCTTCCGGTTTAACAGCCGGTACACGGTGACGCTGGAGCAGATCCTGTATCAGGTGACGAAGATCCTGAAGTACGCGTCAGGGATCCCGCTTGGGATCATCTTTCTGCTGACCACAAACCCCAGCGAGTTCGCGGCGTCCTTAAACCGGATCGGGGTGAGCTATAAGGCGGCATATGCTCTGGCGCTGACGCTCCGCTATTTTCCGGACATGATCAGGGACTATCAGGATATTTCCCTGGCACAGCAGAGCAGGGGGCTGGACCTCTCAAAAAAAGAGAAGCTGGGAACCCGGGTGAAGAATATGATGAATATTTTTGTCCCCCTGATCTTTACAACGCTTGACCGGATCGAACTGATCAGCAATGCCATGGATCTGCGCGGGTTCGGGAAGCATAAGAAGAGAACATGGTATGTGGGGAGACAGCTTGGGCGAAATGATTATCTGGCGATGATCTTTTCAGCAGCGGTGCTGGCCGGATCGATCTGCGTGTCGTTCTTTGTGAACGGATCCAGATTTTATAATCCGTTTGTTTGAAACGGGAACTGCAGCGGAACAGACATCCTTGCTGTGAAATAAATATTTTGATTAAAAAGGAGAAAAATATTATGAAACCGATTCTGGTATTCCAGACTGATTTTACTTATAAAGAAGGGGCGGTCAGCTCTATGTACGGTGTAGTGAAATGCGTGGACCGCGAACTTGAGATCATGGACGGGACCCACGAACTGCCCCAGTATGATACGTGGAGCGCAAGCTACCGTCTGTACCAGAGCCTGCCGTTCTGGCCGGAGGGGACGATCTACGTCTCTGTGGTGGACCCGGGAGTGGGGACCAGCCGCCGTGCCTGCGTGGCAAAGACAAAGAGCGGACACTATGTAGTATCCCCGGATAACGGTTCCCTGACCCATGTGAAGAGATTTATCGGCATCGAAGCGGTGCGGGAGATCGACGAGACCGTGAACCGTCTGAGAGGAAAAGGGACAGAGGAAGTGGCGATCTTTCACGGCAGGGACCTGTTCGGCTATACGGCGGCGCGCCTTGCCAGCGGGATCATCGATTTCGAGGGGGTCGGACCGGAGTATCCGGTGGAGGAGATCGTGGAGCACGAGATCCTGGAGCCGTCCATTGAACCGGGAAAAGTGGAAGGTATCTTCGAGATCAACGATCCGAACTTCGGAAACCTGTGGACCAACATCCCGCTGAAAGCGTTCAACAGCGCGGGATTTGAGTACGGAGATAAGATCCATACGGTGGTAAGCTGCGAAGGCAGGGTGATGTTTGACGAGACTGTGCTGTTCCACAAGAGTTTCGGCTTTGCAGGAAAAGGAGAGCCGATGATCTATAATAATGAACTCATGAAAGTTGCCCTTGCGGTGACCCAGGGAAGCTTCTGCGAGAAGTACGGGCTTTCCTATGGACCGGAGTGGACCGTGAAATTTACAAAAGACTGAGAAGTCTGTGAGATGAGATTGATAGCGCAGCATCCTGCTGGGAAGATCTCGGCAGGCGGGCGGCGCTGTTGATACAGTTTCCGGCGAACAGCCGCCGGAGACAGGTTTTACTTACTACCATTTATCTAAGAGGAGGAAGGTACAAATGGAGAAAAAAATGTTTGATTTCAAGACAAAGACCATCGTTGCGACGGGTCTGGGAGCTGCACTGTTTATCGTGCTGTTCATGTATGTGAAGATCCCTACAGGTATCCCGGAGACGGATATCAAGACGGCTTACGGTGTGGGTGCGTTTTTCGGCGCTCTGTTCGGACCGATCGCCGGCGGTCTCATTGGGCTGATCGGGCACGGGCTGTCTGATGCGATCCAGTATGGTTCCCCGTGGTGGAGCTGGGTTGTAGCCAGTGGTCTGACCTGCTTTATCACAGGACTTGTCTATCCGAAACTGAAAGTGGAAGAGGGTGAGTTCGGGGGAAAAGATATCCTGAGGTTCAACATTTACCAGGTTGTTGCCAATGTGATCTCCTGGGTTGTCGTTGCTCCGGTGCTTGACATTGTCGTCTATGCTGAGCCGGCAAACCTTGTGTTTACCCAGGGTGTTGTGGCAGCGATCAGCAATGCGGTGTCCGCAGGTGTGATCGGAACGATCCTTCTTGTACTTTACAGCAAGACAAGATCAAAGAAAGGAAGCCTTACAAAAGAGTAAGGAGAGAATCTCAGAAGTGCATAAAAGGGGCAGGTCCATGCGAAAAGGGACCTGCCCCTTTTGCATGGACCTGTGCTACTTACATATCGCGTGCCAGGTTCTGACGGATATGCTCATTCCGGGCTGCTCTCCATGTATTTGTAGAGTGTGAATTTTGAGATGCCGAGAACAGATGCGACGCGGTCGCCAGACCTGGTGATGAGGAAGGCACCTGCTTCGTTGAGATAGTGGACGACTTTGATCTTGTCCTCTTTGGTCATCATGACCACCGGCTTCCCGATCTCGGCGATGGCGTGGTCGATCAGGGAGTCCAGGAGTTCGGTGACAGTGTGCGGGATCTTCGGCACGGCGGGGCCGGTCTGTTCATCTTTCTTTCCCGGCTGTGTGGTGATGAGCCCCTGGATCAGTTCATCTACCGCCTTGAGGGAGGCGATGTCATAGTTGACAGAAAAGATATACTTCAGCCTGCCCGCCTCGTCGCGGATATAGAGGGAACTGGATTTCAGAGCTTTCCCGTCTTCCGTCCGGGTCAGATATGCGATCTGGTCTTTCAGTTCTTCGGGCGGTGTGTGAAGTGCTTCAAGGACGACGTTGGAGGCGCTGTCGCCGTCTCCTCTGCCGGACACCTGACCGTTTTCGATATGGACGATAGTATTGGAGAGGTCCCGTGTGACGTCGTGTATGGCGATCTCGCACTGGGGACCGAAATGTTCTGCAAGTCCGTGCGCGATCTGTATCAAAAGATTGAGGGTCATATCCTGTTTCATGAGTAACTCCGATCTGCCGCTGTTTTTTCGCGGCACTGAATTTATGATCATTTTTATTGTAACATATCAGGAGGAACTGTGTTAAAACTAAAAAATATTTAGAGGTCTAAAAAAAATTGTAAAGGGCTATTGCTTTTGTACATTATTAGTGCTATCCTTTAGTCATAAAGAAAATTTCTGGTCATATTGACGAAAGGAAGGTGCGAAATGGCAGAGTTACAAAAGCAAAATTCATTTGTGGTCGAACTGACGGATGAGGGAGTCAGCGAGATCAAAAAACACAAGAACATTTATACGGATGACACAAAGCCGATCGCTCTCAAGGACAGAGACTGGAGCGTGAAGAACTATATCACACTGTGGACCGGTATCCTTGTTTCTGTTGCGGTCTACACGATGGCAAGTGCCCTTCTGGCAGCGGGGCTGACCTGGTATCAGGCGCTGTTCATCTGTGTGCTTGGACATTCACTCGTGCTGATCCCGTCTATTCTGCTCGGAAAATTCGGTTCCCGTTACGGAGCCAGCTTCCCGATCCTCTCTAAGATGGTGTTCGGACCGAAAGGTACCGCAGTGCCGACACTGATCAGGGCATTCATGGGATGCCTGTGGTTCGGGATCCAGAACTGGATCGGAAGCGTGGCATTTCATGCGATCCTGACGACGATCCTTCCATTCTATGCAGGGATCCCGGGGAGTGAGTTCATCAGCTTCGGACTCTTTGTGCTCATCAACTTCTACATCGGTTACCACGGCAGCAAGGCGATCAGTTTCCTGGAGGACTATGCGGCTCCGATCCTGATCTTCCTGAGCGCGGTCGTTATCGTGTGGTCGGTAGTTGTAGCTGTTCAGGCCGGGGGCATCGGTGAACTTTTCAATACGACGGTGGCCGGCGGGAGCGGAGAGAGTTTCTGGTCACAGTTCTTCCCGTCACTGACCTCCATGATCGCGTTTGATGCGACGATCGCACTGAACTTCTCCGATTTTACACGCCATGAGAAGACCGAGGGGGCTCAGGTCAAAGGACAGCTCATCGGCGCGCCGATCATGACTGCGTTCATCGTTCTCGTGGGGATATGCGGTACATCCGGTTCCGAGCTGGCGTTCGGAGAGGCATTCTGGAACCCCAGCGATCTGGTGGCACAGTTTGATAACCCGCTGATCGTGATCATCTTCTCACTGTTCATCATCCTTGCTACGCTGACGACAAATGTCCCCTGTAACCTGACCTCGGCAGCAGTGGTATTTTCTTCTCTGTTCAGCAAGAAGCTGACATATAAGAGAGCGGTCATCGTTGCGACGATCATCTCGATCTGCTTCCTTCCGTGGCGGCTGGTGGCAAATCCGGAGAGTTACGTATACACACTGAACGGAACGCTCGCCGTATTCCTCGGACCGATCACGGGCGTGTGCCTGGCTGCACTGTGGATACAGTATAAAAATAATTTCAAAGTGGTGGATCTCTACCGTCAGGACGGCGGTGAGTATTATTACAGCAGCGGCTGGAATGTGAAAGCGCTGGCAGTTATGATCGCTCTGTTCGTGATCATCTTTGCCTGCAACTTTATCCCGGCACTGTCCTGGATCTATGACAGCTCATATCTGCTGGGATGTGTCGCTGCATTTATCATTTACAGTCTGATCTCTAAGAAATAGGAGGTATCCGTATGAAAAAGATCGTGAAAAACGGAACTGTTGTCACGGATTCACAGGTGTTTCAGGGAGATATCCTGATCGAGGACGAGAAAGTAAAGGCGATCGGGGAAGGACTTGAAGCAGAGGGGGCGGAAGTGATCGACGCGTCGGGAAAATATGTCTTCCCGGGAGCTGTGGATGTACATACGCACATGGACCTTCAGGCGGGAAAGTACCGCGCTGTGGACGATTTCTATGACGGGACAGTCGCGGCGGCATGCGGCGGTACGACTACGATCGTGGACCATATGGCGTTCGGACCGAAAGGATGCAGCCTGTGGCATCAGGTTGAGGAATACCACAGGATCGCCGACGGCAAAGCTGTGATCGATTATGGCTTCCACGGGGTGATCCAGCATGTGGACGACTCGGTATTGAGAGAAATGGGAGAGATCGCTGAAAAAGAAGGCATCACCAGTTTCAAGGTGTATATGACTTATGATTTCATGCTCAAAGACGATGAACTCTACCGCGTGCTGAAACAGGCGAAAGAGGACGGTATCGTGATCGCTGTACACTGCGAGAATGACGGGGTCATCAATTACCTGCGCAGACATTATATCGAGAACGGCTGCACAGAGCCGAAATACCATCCGTTAAGCCGCCCGGCAAGATGTGAGGCAGAGGCAGTGGACCGGATGATCCATCTCGCGGCGATGGCGGGAGACGCGCCTCTTTATATCGTGCACCTCTCCAGTAAGGAAGGACTCCTGGAGGTCATGAAGGCGAGAGCGGCGCACCAGAAGGGGCTGGGCGTAGAAACCTGTACCCAGTACCTGACGCTGACAGACGACATGTATCAGGATCCGAATGAGGGCTTAAAAGCGATCATGTCACCGCCTCTTCGGAAAAAGGAAGATAACGAAGCGCTGTGGGAAGCGCTGCACGACGATGTGCTCGACACGGTGGCGACAGACCACTGCCCGTTCAACTACGGGATCGAGAAGCAGGCGGGCAGGGGTGACTTTACCGCGTGTCCGAATGGAGGACCGGGCGTGGAAGAACGGCTCAGCGTTATGTACTCAGAGGGCGTTGCGAAAGGAAGGATCACTCTGCCGCAGCTGGTGAAATACCTCTGCACGAACCCGGCGCGTATGTACGGTATGTATCCGCAGAAAGGAACGCTGGTCCCGGGAGCGGATGCGGACCTGGTGATCTTCGACCCGGACAGGGAGAGAGTGCTCACACATGCGGACATGCACAGTGCTGTGGATTACACCTGTTATGAGGGGATGGCAGTCAAAGGCGCCATTGACCTTGTGATGCAGCGGGGCAATGTGATCGTAAAAGACAACCAGTTCCTCGGAAAACGCGGAGATGGGAGATATCTCAAACGGGGAAAGAGTGTCCTGGCAGAATAAGGACGAAAGCATCCTGTCAGAGTTTATGAACATGAGGAACAGATCCGGTCTCTGACCGGATCCGGAAGTGCCCGCCGGCAGTATTGCCGGCGGGTTTGCCATGTCCCGGGCTTTATGATAAAATAGAGCGGAAAAATGCCCGTGTATGCTGCGCAGGCGGGAGGAAGAACTCATCCGGCGGCGTCAGGCAGGGGCAGTGAAAGGACGAAAGAAAAATGAAGAGTGTTCTGGACAGAATATTTGTAGACGGGCTGGGCGGCATGACCCACGGACTGTTCGCCACCCTGATCATCGGAACGATCATCCAGCAGATCGGAAGTTATATCGGAGGAAATACCGGGAACATGATCTACCTTGTGGGCGGCGTTGCGGCGTCTCTCACCGGGGCAGGCATCGGCGTGGGCGTTGCGAGAAAGCTGAACGCCCAGGAACTGGTGGTGGTCTGTGCGGCAGTGACCGGCATGGTGGGGGCATTTGCCAGCCGGATCCTCGCCGGGCAGGTGTTTGTGGACGGACAGGTGATCTTAAGCGGCCCCGGAGAACCGCTGGGCGCATTCGTTGCGGCGTATATCGCCATTGAGGTCGGCATCCTGATCTCCGGGCGGACAAAGCTTGATATCATCCTCACTCCTCTTGTCTGTATCGGAGTGGGCTCTGCAGTGGGGCTGTTCGTGGGTCCTCCGATCTCACAGTTCATGTCCTGGCTTGGCTCGCTGATCAACTGGGGAACGGAACAGCAGCCGTTTCTTATGGGGATCATCGTGTCAGTCCTGATGGGAATGATCCTGACACTTCCGATCAGTTCTGCAGCGCTGGGAGTCATCCTGAACCTGTCCGGTCTCGCAGCAGGGGCAGCGACAGTGGGATGCTGCTGCAATATGATCGGGTTTGCGGTCGCAAGTTTCCGGGAGAATAAGTTCGGCGGATTGATCGCACAGGGGATCGGGACATCCATGCTCCAGGTGCCGAATATTGTCAGGCATCCGCTCATCTGGCTTCCAGCGATCCTCTCCAGCGCGATCCTCGGACCGGTGGGGACAGTAGTGCTGCATATGACGAACAACGCCACGGGATCCGGGATGGGGACAGCGGGACTGGTGGGACCGCTCATGACCTGGCAGGTGATGACACAGAGCGAGCCGGAACTGATCGTGTTTGCAAAGATCATTTTGATCCAGTTCATCCTTCCGGCAGTGCTGACTCTTTTGATCTCTGAGTTTATGAGAAAGAAACGGTGGATCAGGTCGGGGGATATGAAGCTTGAATTATAAAAATCATAAGAATTGTTACGATTTGTTTCTTAAAAAAAGATGAACTGTGTGACATAAGCCACAAAATATGGTATACTTGATGGAAACAAAACAACCAATGGGGGATGTCTGTAATGAAAGGTGAACAACAGGTTGAGGCTGCGTTGCGGAGCTATGAAGATGTTGACAGCTGGAAAACAGTTATTTTCCTTTACAATGCAGCCCTGAAAGAAGTAGGGACCAAGCTGGAGATCCTGAACGATGAATTCCAGCATGTACATCAGTACAACCCGATCGAACACATCAAGACACGGATCAAGACTCCGGAGAGCATCGTGAAGAAGCTGAAGCGTTACGGATATGAGACATCGATCGAGAATATGGTTCGGTACGTGAACGATATCGCGGGTGTACGTCTTATCTGCTCTTTCACATCAGATATTTACCGGTTGGCTGAGATGATCGGAAATCAGAGTGACCTTAAGGTACTTTCCATCAAAGACTATATTAAAAATCCGAAAGACAGCGGTTATAAAAGCTACCATATGCTCGTGTCTGTCCCCATCTTTTTGTCAGACAGCGTGGTGGATACCAAGGTGGAGATCCAGATCCGTACGATCGCGATGGACTTCTGGGCAAGCCTTGAGCATAAGATCTATTACAAGTTTGAGGGAAATGCGCCGGAATATATCAGCCGCGATCTTCAGGAATGTGCGAAGATGGTGTCGGAGCTGGATGAAAAGATGCTCTCACTGAACGAAGCGATACAGGAATGTATAGTCCAGGAAGCCAACAAAGATAATATGGATGATGTGCTCGACAATGTGATCGGAAACAGACGAGGGCAGAGAGTGATCCATTTTGCAGATAAGAAAAGAAAAAGTGAATAACACATTGAACGGGACCGGATATATCATATATCCGGTCCTTTCCCGTACAAAACTCCCGGCCGGGAATCTTAAACTCATCTTAAGATTTCCTTCACGATCCCAAAACATATTGAAGCAGCCCCAAGTTTTGGGTATAATGTTCAGGTAAGCAATCCGCAGTGCGCCGCCTGTAGGGAGGCACGAGACTGCTCGCAGTCTCAGTGACTCCATATAGGCGGCATAGGGCGGACGCCCGTGAGCCATGGGTCCGAAGGATCCATGGCTTGGCACTGCGGAACCCGCCAGCGAGGCTCCCAGAGGGAAGAACGAGACTGCTCGCAGTCTCAGTGACTCCATATAGGCGGCATAGGGCGGACGCCCGTGAGCCATGGGTCCGAAGGATCCATGGCTTGGCACTGCGGAACCCGCCAGCGAGGCACCCAGAGGGAGGCACGAGACTGCTCGCAGTCTCAGTGACTCCATATAGGCGGCATAGGGCGGACGCCCGTGAGCCATGGGTCCGTCCGCGGATTGCAATACAGGGAAAAGGGAAAAAGGGAATGACAAAAGAAGCGAAACGAAAGGGGATAGAACTCGGTGCAGGGCTCCTTCTGTATGTTTTAGCATGGGATGTCACTGGATATTTTGAGGTGGGGAAGACAGCAGAACTGTTTCTGTTCCTCCTTCCATATATCGCACTTTCCGTGACAACCTATATCGAGCTTTTTAAGAACATTGGAAAACTGCAGTTTTTGGATGAGAACCTTCTGATGATCATCGCCACCATAGGGGCATTTGCTGTGGGCAGGTATAAGGAAGCCGTAGGCGCCATGCTCTTTTACCAGGCGGGAAAGATGGTGGAAGAGATCTCTCTGAGCAGGACAAAGAAGTCCATCGCGGAGTTTATCGATCTGCGCCCGGAGTATGCTAACCTGAAGGTGGGGAGTAAGGAGAAGATCGTACCGCCCCAGGAACTGAAAGAGAAGCAGATCATTGTCCTCAGACCGGGAGAGAAGATCCCGGTAGATGCGGTGGTCACGTTCGGAAGCGGCACGATCGATACAAAAGCGATCACCGGGGAGGCGGAGCCAAAGGCTGTGAAGATCGGTGATAAGCTCTACAGCGGATGCATCAATCTGAATGGCGTCCTGGAGGCGCGGGTCACAAGGATCTATCAGGACTCCACTGCGTCGAAGATCATGCAGCTTGTGGAGCGGGCAAATGAGAGAAGGTCGGACAGCCTGCATTTTGCGGACAAGTTCACAAAATACTATACACCTATCGTGATCCTGATCGCTCTCCTTACCATACTCCTTCCGCCGATGATGTTTGTGGAGGCGAGGGATGAATGGATATACAGGGGGCTGATCATTCTTGTGGCAGCCTGCCCGTGCGGATTGATGGTGTCGATCCCCATGGCTTTTCTGGGGGGCATCGGTGCGGCGTCCAGGCAGGGCGTCCTGATCAAAGGCAGTGCATTCCTGGAAGAACTGCCCAAGGTGGATACCTTCGTGTTTGATAAGACAGGAACGCTGACAGAAGGTGTGTTCCATGTACAGAAGATCGTGCCTTATCAGAAGATGACAGAGAGCGAACTGCTGGAGGCAGCAGCACTTGGAGAGGCTTATTCCACACATCCGATCGCACTCTCTCTTCGGGAAGCATACGGAAAAGAGTTCGACCGGTCACGGATCGACGGGCTCAAGGATTATCCGGGATATGGGATCCGGGCGATCGTGGACGGGCGTGAAGTCTACATAGGAAACTCACGGCTGATGAACCGGCAGGGGCTTTTCTATACCCCTGTATCAGAGATCGGAACAGCAGTCCATGTGGCGATCGACGGAAAATATGCGGGATATATCCTGATCGCTGATGCGGTCAGAAAAGGCGCCTCCAGGCTGATGAAATGGCTCCACCGAAGAGACCTGGACACGGTCATGCTGACCGGGGACAATGAGAGAGTGGCGGAGGCTGTTGCAAAGAAACTCAAGATCGAGAGCGTCTATGCGGAACTCATGCCGGAGGATAAGGTAGAGCAGATCGAGGAGTTCATGGAGAACCAGATGGAGGGCGAGAAGCTTGCCTTTGTAGGGGACGGCATCAATGACGCTCCGGTACTCGCAAGGGCAGATATCGGGATCGCGATGGGAGGTCTGGGAGCAGATGCCGCACTGGAGGCAGCAGACATCATCCTGATGGAGGACGAGCCTTCCGGGATCATCAATGCGATCCGGATTGCGAAGGCGACGCTGCGTTCTGTAAGGCAGAACATGGTCTTTGCGATCGGCATGAAGGTGATCCTTATCGTACTCGCATTTTTCGGGTATGTGACGATGCAGAATGCGATCCTTGCGGATATGGCGGTCATGGTGATCAATATCCTGAATTCGTTCTGGATGATGAAATTTCCGGAACATTAGAGTTAAAATAAGAGGAGTATGAAGAATGTCAGGGATAAAAAGAAAGTTACTGTTAATGTTGTCTGTGAGCATGATCATGCTCTCCGGGTGCGCCGGCACGCTGAAAGACGGGGCGGAAGCTCTGGAAGCGGGGGACTATGAAGCGGCGGCAGAAGCGTTTCAGGCGGCAGTCTCAGAGGAGAATGCAGATGCGGATGATATTTCCGCTGCATACCAGGGACTTGGGATGGCGGACTATGAACTGGGAAATTATGCCGAGGCTCTGGACGCATTTAAAAATGCAGTGGACAATGGCGCAGAGCAGACCGTCCAGCTTTATAATCTGATGGGAGTGTGCGCGATGCAGACGGAAGACTATGCCTCCGCCCTGGAGTACATCCAGGCGGGACTTGCCCTTGCAGACAGCAGTTCGGGAGAGGATGCCGCTGATGCCGGCCTGATCCGGGAGATGGAATACAATGAGATAATCTGTCTGGAACGCCAGGCTGACTGGGAGGCTGCAAAAGAGAAGATCACAGCATATACAGAAAAATATCCGGATGATGAGAACGCCAGAAAGGAAGCGGAATTTCTCCAGACACGATGAGAAAAGGGTCAGGCCCCTTTGCACATGGACCTGATCCTTTTTGATACAGATTTTTTGGAATAAATCGAGGACAAAGCATGAACGTAAGAAAAAAATATCAGATCACAGAATATTGCCATCAGTTTCTGTCAGGATATATCGCAGAGGGGGATGTCTGTATTGATGCGACGGCAGGCAACGGACATGATACAGAGTTCCTGTGCCGTCTGGCCGGCGCAGGCGGGAAAGTCTACGCGTTTGACATCCAGGAGCAGGCGCTGGAGAATACCAGGAAAAAGCTGGAGGAGGACGGATTTCTTTCCCGTGCCAGGCTGATCTGTGACGGTCATGAGCGGATGGAAGAATATGTAAAAGAAATGGTTTCCGCAGTGGTCTTTAATCTGGGATATCTTCCCGGAGGCGACCATGCGTGTGCCACAAAAGCGTCTACCAGCCTGGCGGCAGTGAAAGCGGCGATGCGCCTGGTAAAGCCGGGCGGCGTGATCAGCCTGTGCATCTACAGCGGAGGAGACACAGGATACGAGGAGCGGGAGGTCCTGCTCGACTGGCTGAAAGATGTGGATCCGAAGAAATGGCTGGTCCTTGTGAACAGCTATCATAACCGGAAGAATGATCCGCCCCTTCCGGTCTTTATCCTCCGTCTGGAGTGACGGAATAGCATGGAAGAGCGGTAAGGAGGAGCAGACGGATGTATGAGATGAAAGAGACAAAAGAGAAGGTGATACTGGTGGGGGTCGACACCGGCGGTGAGGAGCCAGAAGAGGCTTCTCTCGATGAACTGGCGGAGCTTGCGAAGACGGCAGGAGCGCAGGTGGCGGGCAGGCTGATCCAGGCGCGGGAGAACATCCACCCGGGGACTTACATCGGGAAAGGAAAAATGCTGGAACTCAAAGATCTGATCTGGGAGACAGAAGCTGACACGGTCATCTGTGACGATGAGCTCACCAGTGTGCAGATCGGTAATCTGGAAGATGAACTTTCCTGCAAGGTGATCGACCGGACCCTTCTCATCCTGGATATCTTTGCGGCGCGCGCCGTATCGGGGGAAGGGAAGATCCAGGTGGAACTGGCGCAGCTGCGTTACAGGGCGTCACGCCTCTCCGGGCTGGGGAGGTCTCTTTCCCGTCTCGGCGGCGGGATTGGCACGAGAGGCCCGGGGGAAAAGAAACTGGAGATGGACCGGCGGCTCATCCGGGAACGGATCAGCAGGCTGAAAAAAGAATTAAGAGATGTGGAAAAGCACAGAGAACTGATAAGGGGACAGAGAAAGCAGTCCGGTCTCAAGGTGGCGGCGCTGGTGGGATATACCTCTGCGGGCAAGAGCAGCATCGAGAACGCGCTGACAGACGCGGGGATCCTGGCGGACGCCATGCTGTTTTCCACGCTGGATACCACCACCCGCTCGCTGATGCTGGATAATACCCAGGAGATACTTCTGACGGATACGGTCGGATTTATCCGTAAACTCCCCCATCATCTGGTGGAGGCGTTTAAAAGTACACTGGAAGAGGCGGCCTGTGCGGATATCATCATCCATGTGGTGGACGCATCCAATCCGCAGATGGACACCCAGATGCATGTGGTCTACGAGACGCTGCGCCAGCTGGGAGCGGAGGGGAAACCGGTGATCACTCTGTTCAACAAGCAGGATCTGCTAGAAGAGCCGGGATATCCGAGAGACTTTCAGGCAGACTACTCGATCCCTACGTCCGCAAAGACGGGGCAGGGACTGGAAGAACTGAAAAAGGCGCTTCTGGAGATCATCCGAAGAGACCAGATCTATATCGAGAGGCTATATGACTTCAGTGAGGCGGGGAAGATCCAGATCATCCGTACCCGTGGGCAGCTCCTGTCCGAGGAATATGTGCCGGAAGGGATACGGGTGACAGCCTATGTGCCTCAGGATGTCTATGGAAGAGTCTGACAGAGAAGGAAGAGCGAAAGTGGGGACACGCGGTCCTTTGACATAAGGACCGTGGAATGGAAAGGAGACAGAAAAGATGATAACGGTAGACAGAGAAAAATGTATCGGGTGCGGACTGTGTGAAAAGGACTGTCCTGCCGGGAAGATCAAAGTGGAGGAAGGAAAGGCTGTCTGGAAACCGGACTGTATCCATTGCGGGCACTGCGTTGCGGTCTGTCCTCGGAGCGCAGTCGCGATCCCGGAGTATGATATGGCGGATGTGGAAGAATATGACAGGGAGAGGTTCAATGTGGAGCCGGAGAAGTTCCTGCGGTCGGTGAAATCCAGGAGAAGCATAAGAAACTTTAAGGATCAGAAGATGGAGCGGGAAACTCTGGAGCGGATCCTGCAGGCGGGCAGGTACACTCCTACGGCGAAAAACCGCCAGGCATGCCGCTTCATCGTGATCCAGGACCAGCTGGATGAACTGAAAGACCTGCTCTGGAGTGAGATCCCTGCCATGGCGGACCGGATGAAAAAGGAGATGCCGCAGTACTCCATGCTGTTTAAGTTCCTCTACCGGCGTCATAGAGATAACCCGCAGGATGACGGGCTGTTTTTCAATACGCCTGCCTGCATCATGGTGGTTTCCGACAACCCGCTGGACGGAGGGCTCGCTGCGGCGAATATCGAAAATATGGCTGTGGCAGAAGGCGCCGGAGTACTCTACAGCGGATACCTGACACGGATCATTGAGGCATGTCCGGCGGTGAAAGAATGGCTTGGGATACCGGATACTCCGCTGGTCTGCTGTATGCTCATCGGATATCCGGCGGTTACATACCAGAGGACCGCACCGAGAAAGCCGGCGCGGATCGAGTGGAGATAATTTAGAGATAAGGCTTTGAGGGCGTCTCAGGATAACTCCCCATGGAGACAAGGAGTCTCAGTCCAGCTTCCCGGGCAGTGAGGACCGCGTTTTTTACGGCGGACGCATCGCCGGTGACCGCAGCGATCACCTCGTTGGAATGGCTGGTCCCCCGGTCCGGTGTCATGTACTTTATGACCTGGACGGGAGAAGATTTTACGGCAAGGTCCGCCATCACGAGCCCGATGGCAGCGGGCGAGCCGCAGAAGAAACCGAAAGGTCTGCCCAGAGGTGCGCCGAATGCCATGTTCAGTGCGCGATCAGCGCTTGCGGAGTAGGTGAATTCCAGATGACCAGCCTGGCTGATATAGAGTTCACCGGCATATTTCTCAATGAATTCCAGCGAGATCTCCACGGCACGCCTTACATCCGAGACGTTGTCTCCGCCGATGATGATGAAACAGCCGTGACCGCCCCAGCCTTTGGTATCGCGGGGGAGTTCAATGGAGACGACCTCCGTATTGGTTGATTTGACCGCCTCGTCCACAGCGTTGATCTGTCCTGCCGCTCCGGTGCGGGAACTGATAAGTCCGAGGCTCCGGTATGATCTTTTCAGATCCATTGCTCCCAGGAGGGAGGCGTCGATCCCGGGGATCACAAGTCCGATGGTGTCGAGTACGGTAGTGCCGACAAACTCTGTCAGAGAACAGTCTGTCGGGATGGATGTCAGATCATTTACATCTATCATAGTGTTCCTCCTTGAAAAGGCAAAGAAATAAAACAGGGCATACAGTTCATCCTCCAGAAATTACAGAAACCCTCCGTCCATGCCGATGACCTGTCCGGTGAGATAGGAAGGGGCTTCTGAGAGCATGAGGACGAGCCGGGCAGTCTCCTCTGCCGTGCCGAAGCGCCCGGCAGGGATCTCTTCTTCCAGGGCGGCGCGTTCGTCCGGATCCAGTCTCCCGTTCATCTCCGTGTCGATGACTCCGGGTGCGACGGCGTTTACCTGGATATTGCTGGGAGCGAGTTCTTTTGCCAGGGCGCGGGTCAGCCCGTCAAGCCCTGCCTTGGAAGCAGAGTAGGCGGCCTCGCAGGAAGCACCTGAGGTTCCCCACATGGAGGAGATGTTGATGATCTTCCCGCGCTTTTTTGATACCATGTAAGGGATCGCCTCCCGGCAGCAGTAAAATGCAGCGGAAAGGTTGGTATCCATGACCGTCCGCCATTCTTCGTCTGTCATGTCGCTCAGGAGCCCGAAGTGGGCGATGCCGGCATTGTTCACCAGGACATCCAGGCCGCCGCAGGCTGCAGTGATCTTACGGAAAAGAGAACGCACTGCATCGGGGTCCCCCACATCGCCGGGGAGCTTTGTGCAGGAGCCGCCGGCATCCAGGATCTCCTGTTCCAGCGATTCCAGTTTCTCTATGGAACTTCTGCAGTTTATAAATACGTGATATCCGGCTCCGGCGAAGGCGAGAGCACAGGCGCGCCCGATTCCCCGGGAAGAGCCGGTCACGAGAACATTTTTTTTGTGCATGTCCAGTATCCTCCAAATCTGCTTCCAGTATACCACGGATGCATCTTCTGTACCAGATGAAAAACACCTCTTATTTATCAGGAAAGTTCGTTGAGATTGCCGCCGGCTTGTGTTACAATTTTCGTGTAAGTAAAATACATGTAAAAATAATGCGGTTCGCTGTGTCCCGGATGCAGCAGTTTTACATCTGTACAGGCGGGCAGCCGGTAGTTCTGGCTTAGGCAGGAGGAAAACTCATGATTGATGACGCCATTGAATTTGCAACGAAAGCTCATGAAGGACAGTTTCGCAAGGGAACGAGAAGGCCTTACATCGTCCATCCCATAGAGGTGGCGGATATCGTATCCACGATGACGAAAGATGAAGAGGTCATCTGCGCGGCGGTGCTGCATGACACGATCGAGGACTGCGGAGGCATAACCGAGGATGTGCTGAAACTCCGTTTCGGAGCGAGGGTAGCGGAGATCGTGTCACAGGAGAGTGAAGACAAATCGCTGTCCTGGGAGGAGAGAAAAGGAGAGACGATACGAAGGCTGAAGGATGCTTCGACAGAGGTGCAGATGATCGGGCTGGCGGACAAGCTCTCAAATATGCGGGACATCGACCGGGATTATCCGGTGCTGGGCGAACTGCTCTGGACCAGATTCCGGATGCAGAGCAAAGGGGCTCTGGGATGGTATTATAAAGGTGTGAGAGACGCGCTGCGCGAAAAGTTTGAGGGCGTGGAAGCGTATGAAGAATACTGCCGCCTGATCGAAAAAAATTTCGGGTCAGACGGAGACAATATGGAATGGCGGAAAGGAGATACACGCTGAGATGGGAACCACAAAAGTGATCTGTTTTGCAAATAATAAAGGCGGAAGCGGCAAGTCGACAACATGTTCCAATGTGGGATACGGACTCAAAGAACTTGGGAGAAAAGTTCTTCTGATCGACGGGGACATGCAGCTCAATCTGTCGCTTTCGCTTTTTGATGAGGATTCGGTGCTTGGGTTTGCCCAGGGAGAGAAGAATCTCTATGAAGGGATCAAGCGGCAGGATGACCTGTCGGACTATATCGTGCAGACGCCTTATGAGGGTCTGGACCTGATCCCCTCTTCTACACTGATGAGTTCGATCGAGTATGAACTGTTTACCAAATGGCAGCGGGAATTTATATTGAAGAAAGGGCTCTCTTCCATAAGAAAATCGGGAAGATACGATTATATCCTGATCGACGCTCCTCCTACCCTGGGCGGCTGGGTGATGAATATCCTCTGTGCTTCGGATGAGATCATCATTCCGGTGGAGGCAACGCCATGGGGGCTGTTCGGTCTGGGGAATATGTTTGAATTTCTGGAAGAAGTAAGGCAGATCGCGCCGGACCTGAAGATGGGCGGGATCGTTATCACCAAGGTGGATACGAGAAAGAACTACTTTAAACAGACACTGGAGACGCTGCAGGAATTGGATGACGTGAAGGTATTTGATACATATATCCGGGTGGACAGCGGGATCGAGTGGTCCCAGGACAACAACGCTCCGGTCATTGCTTATAAAAAGAGCAGCCGGAGTGCGAAGGAATATATGGCACTGGCACAGGAGATCGACGGATGCATGAAGAACTGATCCGGGAGCTGTCGGTCATCACGGACGAGGAACGGCAGCTCCTGGAAGGGAGAAATGAGATCGACCAGCAGATCTACACGGAAAAGAAAGAAATGATCGTGGACTGCGATAAGCTGCTCCAGAAGGGAAAGCTGATCCAGGTGCGCCCGCATACCAGGTTTGTGCGTTTTCCTGAGCACAGGCACAATTACATTGAAGTGATCTACATGTGCCAGGGGACGACGACTCATATCATAAACGGAAAAGAGATCCTTCTCAGGGAAGGCGAACTTCTCTTTCTGAACCAGAATGCGGTGCAGGAGATCCTGCCTGCGGGAAAAGATGACATCGCAGTGAATTTTATCGTCCTTCCGGAATTTTTTGATACAGCTTTTAACATGATCAGCAAAGAAGAGAATATGCTGAAGACATTTCTCGTGGATGCTCTGTGCGGAAAGGATGGGGAGACTTCCTATCTCCATTTCCATGTGGCGGATATCCTGCCGGTCCAGAATCTGGTGGAAAATATAGTCTGGACGATCTTTTATGATTCGTCAAATAAGCGGAGCTGTACCCAGATCACCATGGGACTTCTCTTTCTTCAGCTCGTCAACTATATGGACAAGATGGAGACCGGAAGGAACCGGTTTGATACAGAGATCACAGCGGCTGTGCTCAGTTACATCGATGAGCACTACAGAAGCGGCACGCTTTCCGAACTTGCAGAACAGATGAACACGGATATCTACTGGCTGAGCAGGGAGATCAAGAAGCGGACAGGGAAGACCTATAAGGAACTGCTCCAGGAGAAACGGATGCAGCAGGCGGTCTGGCTCCTGTCAAACAGCGCGGTCTCAGTATCTGATATCATCGAGTCCGTAGGGTATGACAATACCAGTTATTTTTACAGAAAATTCAGAGAAAAGTATGGGATGAGTCCAAAAGAATACAGAGTAAATAAAATAGAGTCCTTACCAGAGGACTGAATTTGCAAAAAAGGACGTAGTTTTATATAAATAAAGTCCTTTTTTTGTGCGTTTTTACCAATTATAATAAGGTTAAAGTCGAAAAAAATGTAAGGAGGCACAAGAGATGGACAAGTATTATTTAGCCGTTGATATCGGTGCGTCCAGCGGGCGGCACATGCTTGCATCCATGAAAGACGGGAAGATGCAGCTTGAAGAAGTGTATCGCTTTCCGAACGGGATGGACAATAAGAACGGAACTCTCTGCTGGGATGCGGAGCGCCTTTTTAACGAGATCAAGACCGGATTGAAAAAATGTAAAGAACTCGGAAAGATCCCGGCGACCATGGGCATCGACACCTGGGGCGTAGATTATGTCCTGCTCGACGAGGATGACCGGATCCTGGGAGAGACAGTGGGGTATCGTGACAGCCGTACCAACGGGATGGACGAGAAAGTTTATGAGAAGATATCTCTTGAAGATCTGTATGCGAGGACCGGGATCCAGAAGCAGCTCTTCAACACGGTATATCAGCTCATGGCTGTAAAGGAGACTCATCCGGAATATCTGGAGCAGGCAAAGGCCATACTGATGCTGCCGGATTATTTCCACTTCCTTCTGACCGGGGTGAAGAAGAACGAATACACGGAGGCGACTACCGGACAGCTCATCAGTACAAAGACAAACGACTGGGATTACGAACTGATCGATCTTCTGGGATATAACAGGGAGATGTTCCAGCCCGTCTCCATGCCGGGAACAGTTGTGGGGAATTTTACGAAAGAGATCCAGGAAGAAGTCGGATTTGACTGCACGGTCGTTCTTCCGGCGACACATGATACCGGATCTGCGGTGCTGGCGGTCCCGACAAACGATGACAATGCCGTATACATAAGTTCCGGGACATGGTCCCTGATGGGGATTGAGCGGAAAGAGGCGGACTGCTCTGTAGAGAGCATGAGAGCAAACTTCACAAATGAGGGAGGATACGACCATCGGTTCCGGTTTATCAAAAATATCATGGGACTGTGGATGATCCAGTCCGTAAAGAAAGAATTTACCGAAGATCTCTCCTTTGCTGAGATCTGCGATATGGCGTCAAAAGAAACGATCACATCGATCGTGGACTGTAACGATGACTGTTTCCTGGCGCCGGAGAGCATGATCAGGGCAGTGCAGGATTTCTGCAGGAACAGCGGGCAGCAGGTGCCTGAGACTGTCGGCGAGATCTCATCCGTGATCTACAACAGCCTTGCAAAATGCTACGCGGATACTGTAGATGAGATCGAAGCGATCACGGGAAATAAATATGACACGATCTACGTTGTGGGCGGCGGTTCCAATGCAGAATACTTAAACCAGCTTACCGCAAAATACACAGGACGCAGAGTCTCCGCAGGACCTTCTGAGGCGACTGCCATCGGGAATATCATGGTCCAGATGCTCCATGACGGTGTGTTTAAAGATCTGCCCGAGGCAAGGACATGCGTGAGAGATTCGTTTGACGTGAAGATGTACTGATCTGGGAGAAGAGATCAGAGTGAACGGATGTCAAAAGAGCCGGTCCGTTTGCAAAGATGACAGCTTCCCCTTTTCGGAAGGGGCAGTTCGATAAGGAAAATGGTATAAATGATATAAAATGTAAAAGGAGGATATAAAATGTTAGTTGAAACAAGAGCAAGAGTAGGTGTCTTTTCTATCGCATTAGGAGCATATCTGCCGCAGTTCCCGTCTCTGGTGCCGGAATTTGAGGCTCAGTATGAGGCGTTCAAGAAAACGATCCCGGATACGGTAGAGATCATTGACGGCGGTATCATCACGACAAAAGAGCAGTCCCAGGAGGCTGGGGACAAGTTCCGTGCGGCAGATGTTGACCTGGTGTTCCTGCAGCTTCTGACCTACGCTACATCCTACAATATGCTTCCGGCAGTGAGAGATCTGGATGTTCCGGT
This sequence comes from Candidatus Mediterraneibacter intestinavium, assembly GCA_019119205.1. Lineage (GTDB taxonomy): Bacteria > Bacillota > Clostridia > Lachnospirales > Lachnospiraceae > Mediterraneibacter > Mediterraneibacter intestinavium. The sequence continues at coordinate 14,479 of DWXK01000036.1, read as the reverse complement.
TGTTCTTGTCAATGTCCAGAAACTCAAGGCTCTGGATTATGATCACACAGATATCGCAAAATGGCTTGGTGAAGGCTATGCGTGCGGCGCCGTAGGCGAGATGGTGGCGGATCTTGAGAGATACGGAAAGAGACACGCAGTGATCACAGGCGTTGTCGAGGGCGGAGACCCCGGCGTTCAGGCGGAGATCGACGACTGGTGTAAAGCGGCTCAGGTAAGGAGAAGATTCCGCGATACAAATATCGCTCAGATCGGAAGACCTTATCCGGGTATGATGGACCTTTACATTGACGAGTCCAACCTGTACAGAAGAATGTTCCTGTATACAAAACAGTTCGACTGGGAGAAGATGTGGGCCATCGCTGACGACATTACGGACGAGGATGCGATCCGCGCGAAAGCTCAGGATATCCTTGACACATTCGATATCGAGGGCGGCGGGAGCATCGAGGAAGTATGGGAGATGGCGAAATACGTAGTCGCTTTCGAGCAGTGGGTAAAAGACGAGAAACTCGGTCTGATCGCTTCTCACTATGACGGATTTGCACAGGGCAAGGCAGGCGTGCTTGACAGTATGCTCATCCCGGCGTTCTCCATGCTGATCAAGCAGGGAACAGCGTGCGCGGTAGAGGGAGATATGAAGGTTGCCATGGCAATGAGCATCCTGAAGACGATCTCCGGAACAGGACAGCTGGCGGAGATGTACTCCATCGACTTCAACGACGACATCGCGATCATCGGACACAGCGGATCCGGTGATGCAGATATCTCCGATAAGAAACCGACTATGAAGATCGTGAAGGTGTTCCACGGAAAGACAGGCGGCGGATACCTGACTCAGTTCTATCCGTACACAGGTCCGGTTACATATCTTGCGATCACACAGGACGGAGACGGACACTTCAAGTTCATCGCGGCTGAGGGCGTCAACGAGGAAGGACCGATCCTTTCCTTCGGAGATACAAATATGAGAACACGCTTTACCTGCGGCGCAAGAGAGTTCGTGAACCGCTGGAGCGAGTGTGGACCGACCCATCACTTTGCGGCGGCGACAGGAAGACATATCGATACGATCCTGAAAGTTGCGAAGATCTTCAACGTGCCGGTTGACGTTGTGACAAGATAATCGGAAGAATAGAGAGAAATACGAATTACGAAACAGGTGTCTGAGTGTTTCAGGCACCTGTTTTTTTACGCATTTTTCCATATCCCGTAACGGTTTCGTCTATATACTTTTTCGATATTCGGAAATAAAATGTAGATAAATCAAGAAACAGAAAGAAAAAGGAGGAAAAGTCTTATGAAGAAAAAAGCTATCAGCTTACTGCTGAGTCTGATGATGATCGGCTCTCTTGCAGGATGCTCATCAGGTTCCGGGGAATCCGGATCAGGGGATGCTGCGTCATCTGACCTGCCATATGCGGGAGAAGAGATCTCCATACTCTGGGTGTCTAACAGTACAATGGACGGGATCAATGCGCTGATCGAAGCAGCGGAGGCAGAACTCGGTCTAACAGTTAATCTGGAACAGGTGCCGGGCGGTGAGGACGGCGACAATGTTGTGAAGACAAGGCTTGCGTCCGGAGATATGGCTGATCTCCTCAGCTACAACTGCGGCGCGCTTCTTGCATCTCTGAATCCTGCAGAGTATTTCGAAGATCTGACAGCGGATTATGCAGACAAGCTGGATGAGAATTTTGTCAATGCGGCAAGCACCGACGGAGTCCTTTATGGAATACCGGCGACTGCTTCCCAGGCAGGAGCAGTCCTTTACAATAAGGATATGTATGAGGAATACGGACTGGAAGTGCCGAAGACATGGGATGAGTTCCTTGCAAACTGCGATGTGCTCCAGGAAGCAGGGGAGACGGCGATCCTCGGGACAGATGCAGACAGCTGGACAAGCCAGGTTACATACCTTGGAGACCACTACAATGTACTGGCGGCTGAGCCCGACTTCGCGGAGGAGTTCGAGGCCGGAACAGCAAAATACGCGACGACTCCGGCAGGGCTTGAGAGCTTCCAGAAGATTGCTGATACAATTCCTTATATGAACGAAGATCATATGGCTACAACATATGACGACGGCTGCGACATCATGATGGAAGACGGTGCGGCTCACTGGATCATCCTGACGTCTGCACTCAGCAACATCTATGAACTCTATGGTGACGATGTCAACAAGCTGGGCTGTTTCGGAGTTCCGGGAGATGACGCGGATAATGCCGGGCTTACAGTATGGGAGCCGAACGCGATCTATATGAATAAAAATACAGAAAAAGCTGACGCAGTCAAAGCGTTCATGGATTTCTATATCTCCACAGAAGGCCTTGATGCACTCGCAGCGGCAGAGCCGCCCTGCGGACCGTACTGTGTCAAAGGCTATGAGCTTCCGGATGACGCGTATAATGCCGTAAAGGACATGCAGACATATTTTGATGCAGGACTTACAAACGTGGCGTTAGAGTTCCAGACAGCAGTGAAAGGTTCCAACTGCGCATCCATCTGCCAGGAACTGGCTTCCGGACAGACAACGCCGGAAGAAGCGGCTGCAAAATATGATGAAGACTGTGAGAAACAGGCAGTGCAGCTCGGACTTGACTGGTAAGACGAAGAAAGACATAGAAAATATAGTGTAAAAAGTAAAAACGGATCATCCGGGATCATCCGGGTGGTCCGTTATTTGAAAGAAAGAGAGGCGACTTATGGATAAGAAAAAAATATATTCTAAATGGTTTCTTATCCCATCGATGACCGTGTTTACGGTGATGTTTGTGATTCCGCTCATTCTGTCGCTGTTTTTCAGTCTGACGGTGTGGAATTTTGACGGTTTTACATTTTGCGGGATTGACAACTTTATCATGTTCTTTGAAGAACAGTCATTGAGGATTGGAATCAAAAACACTTTGATCTATGCGGTGCTGACCAGTGGACTGAAGCTCATTATTTCCTTTTTTATTGCTCTGTTCCTCACATCCGGTATCCGGACGAAAACGCTTCAGAGATCTATCGTGTTCTTCCCTAATCTGGTAAGTACTGTGGCAGTGGGTGTTGTGTTTACGGCTCTGATGCATCCTTCAAAAGGACTGATCAACAAAGCGCTTGAAACGATTGGCATCGCCGGACCGGACTGGCTGGGAAATCCGGATATTGCATTGTTTTCTGTGATCGCGGTAGATGTGTGGAAAGGACTCAGCATAGCGACGGTTATCTTTATTGCAGGATTCATGTCGATCGATAAGACTTACTATGAAGCTGCCATGATAGACGGGGCAAACTTTTGGCAGAAGGTGAGATATGTCACGGTCCCGCTGGCGAGGTCTTCGATGAACTCTGTCATCATCCTGTCCTTCATCGGAGGTTTGAGGAGCTTTGACCTGATCTGGGCTATGACAGGAGGAGGTCCGGGATTCGCGACGGACGTTATGGCATCTATTGTTTATAAACAGTATGCGGCAGGATACTATGGACTGTCAACTGCCGGAAACGTGATCATGTTTGTTCTGATCGCGATCCTGGCATTCCCGCTCCAGAGATATCTGCTCAGCAAGGAGGTGGAATAAATGCAGAAGAAAAGAAATCTCAGAACATGGATCGGTGATATCGCAGGCTTACTGATCTGCTTCGTCGTGTTTGTGATACCGTTTCTTTTCATGGTCATCAACTCCTTGAAAGAAAGGCGTGAGGCGAATAAACTCAGCCTGTCGCTTCCGACAAAATTTGAATGGAGCAACTTTGTGGAAGTTTTCCAGACAAATGACTACCAGATCCTGACGGCATTTAAAAACAGTATCATCCTTACGGTGGGAGCGGTGGTGATCCTGGTGGTGTTTTCTGCTATGGCGGGGTACGTGATCCAGAGAAGAAAGGACCGCTCTGTGAAGATCGCAAGTACCATCATCATGACCGGGCTCATGATCCCTGCGGCGATCCTTCCGACGATCTGGGTAATGCAGACGCTTCACATTTACAAGACGATGCCGGGGATGATCCTGGTGGAGGTTGCGCTTCATACTCCATTTACGATCATGCTGTACCGCGGTTTTATGAGCACGATCCCCATTGAACTGGAGGAGGCGGCTTACATTGACGGATGTACACCGTTTCAGGTATTCCGAATGATCATCTTTCCACTCTTGAAACCTGTTACGTCCACGGTCGTTATCCTGGATGCAGTCACGATCTTCAATGACTTTACAAATCCGCTGTACTTTTTCCCGGGAAATGAGAATGCAACAATGCAGGTTACGTTGTATAATTACATGGGACAATTCTCAAGCGCATACAACCTCTTGTTCGCAGACGTTCTGATCATCACGATCCCGATGCTCATCATCTTCCTGATCTTCAACAATAAGATCGTAGACGGTATGGTGGCAGGATCGGTAAAGGGATAAAGGAATGGAGCCGGATCATGCTGATGCGCGGGAAAATAAAACGACCGGGAGGCAGAGACATGAAGTTCCGGACAAGGATAACACTTGGATATGCAGCCCTGGCTCTGGCGGTATCGCTGGGGCTGGGGATATTTTATAACATGTATATCGTGCAGAGATCTGAGTCGTCAGCGTTCAATCATTTTGGCATACTGTCAGAGCAGGTATTAAATAATCTTGATGGAAACATACAAAAGATGACCCAGGTGACTTTATCCCTGCTTTCTGACCAGGAAGCGGTACAGACGATACGCCAGCTGTCTGTTGATATGGCAGAGCCTCAGGAACATGTGGCAGATATCATAAACGGGAAGGCAAGGATAAAGAGGGATCTTTATACGGCGTACAATCTGGATAATTTCTATCGGGTTGTTGTTTTTAACCGTTTTGGATACATTGCCGCCAGTGCTACGATGCAGGAACGGTATGTGGATACGGATAGAAAAGTATCAGAAATCCCGTGGCTTGATGAGGTTACGGGGACAAAAGGAAGGAGCATTCTGATCGGTGTGCATCCGGATGACTGGGGCGAAGAGGGATCTGAGCAGCAGGTGTATTCTCTTGTCCGGGAGATCCAGGGGGATAATCTCGGATTTATTGAAGTGCAGATGAGCCGGGAAGATTTCGCTGAGATCTTTGCCATGTCTGATCAGAGTATAAAAGTGATCGCTGTAAAAGAAGACGGAGAAGTGCTTTATGCATCTGAGGGGACAGATGCGCAGCAATATTATGATCTGTTTTCAAAACCGTCCCAGATGCTTAAAGAAAAGAATCGGGTTACAGGGGAACAGGAACTTATTTCTATAGGAGAATCCCAGGAGTCGGGTGTGCGGCTGCTCCTGATCCAGGACAGGAATGAGGCGATGGCTGATATGCCGAATGCCTGGGCAGCTGCGGCGGGGGTGGCTGTTCTTGTATTTCTTCCATCCATGACGTTCATTTATTTTATGGCGGAAAGGCTGACAAGACCTTTGCAGGCGCTGAGAAAACGGATGGAGAAGACCCAGATCTCCAATCTGACTGACGAGATCGTGATCGACAGCAGGGATGAGGATATCAGGGCGTTGACAACAGCGTATCAGAATCTGATGTTCCGTCTGGATCATTCTCTGAACCTGGAGAAAAAGCTGAACCTGCTTCAGCTCCAGGCACAGTTCGATACTCTTCAGGCGCAGATCAATCCGCATTTTCTCTATAATGTGCTCAATGTGATATCCAGCCGTGGAATGAAGGACAATGATGAGGTCATATGCGAGATATGCGGAAGGCTGGCAGATATGCTCCGGTATTCGACAAATACGAAGACGAGATATGCTTCTATAGAGGAAGAAGTGACGTATACAGAGCAGTATCTGTACCTTATCAAGGTCCGCTATGCAGATAAGATCTCGCTGGATACAGAGATGGATGAAGGAATCCGGGCGCAGATCGTGCCGAAGACAGTGCTGCAGCAGATCGTGGAAAACAGTATTAACCACGGGTTTGAGAACAATACGGGCAGGATGGAGATCACTCTGAGAGGATTTCAGAAAGACGGATACTGGTTCCTGTCAGTGAGGGATAACGGCCAGGGGTTCCGTGAGGAGACGCTGAAGGACTTGAATGAAAAATTTGAGAAGACGAAGAAGAGCCTGTTTGAAGACCGGAGCAATATTGAACTGGAGATCGGCGGTATGGGGCTTGTCAACACCTATGCAAGGCTGCTTTTGATCTACAGCGATTCGCTGGTTTTCGAGCTGAAGAATACGGAAGACGGATCTGAGGTACTGTTCGGAGCAAAAATGTCTTAAAAGGAGGAGCTATGTATCGGGTGATTGTTGCGGATGACGAGCCGATAGCCCTGGAGCATATCAGTTCGATCATTGAGATAAAATGTCCACAATATGAGGTGGCAGGAACCGCTGAGAATGGAAAAGAGGCAATGGAAAAGGTGGCTCAGTATCATCCGGATCTGCTGATCACAGACATCAAGATGCCGCTCATGAGCGGTATCGAGATCGCCGCAGAGATCCACGAGAAATATCCGGATACTTACACTTTGATCGTGAGCGGGTACTCGGATTTTGAATATGCAAGGAGTGCTCTGCAGTCAGGGGTATGCGATTATATCCTGAAACCGGTCATACCGTCGGCGATGGCAAAGTCGCTGGAGGAGATCGCACGGAAGATCAGCCGGAACCAGTATGAAAAGAGAAGCAGGATCATACAGGAACTGTGCAGGGACAAAGAGTGTGATCCCAAGATGCTTTCTCAGTTTTTTGTGCATGAGAAATATTACTGTGCGATCATAAGGAGGAACGGGCTGCCGAGGCGTTTTGTTGCCGGACGTTCGATGGAGACATTTTCAGAAGCCAGTGAGTCGTATACCGTATATGGCAGAGATGAGATGGAGCAGCTTTATATCATCCCGGAGGTTCTGCTGAACGGGAAAAAGATTTCTGCTTATATCATAGGGCTCTCCCAGAAAATGCACGTGGATACAGATTACATGACCATTGTGTATGACCGGGAGACCTGTGCCAGGGAAGAACTGCAGTCTCATATAAAACGTCTGTATCGCACCCTGGACGCAGTCAGTGTCGTGGGAATGGACCAGATGCTGGGGCTGGATGGCAACAGTGAGGAAGTGGAGATCGAATACGACTATAAGGCCATCAGGGAAGTGATGAACAATCTGGAGTACATGCTGAAAAACCAGAGGATCGGTCAGCTGAAAAAAGAGATCAAAAGGCTTTACCTTCAGTGGTCCTATGAGAAGAAGCCGCAGATGTGGATGGAATATGTCACCAGGCAGATCCTGTTCCTGCTGAGAAAATACGAGGAAAGTTCCCAGACTGCATCGGAGTGTGAATATATGCTGGAAGATGCATTTTTCTATGCGGCGACAGCTGATGAACTGCTCAGCAGCCTGTTCGATATCCTGTTCCAGTATATCAGGACGACGTCTGCAAACGCCAAAGTGGACTCGCCGGAATTTGTTGATTCCATAGAAAAGTATATAAAAAGCCATCTAGCGGAAAATCTTTCCCTGAAAAATATCAGCAGGGAATTCGGGATCTCACAGACCTATATGGGAAAACTGATCCGAAAATACCGGGATGATTCGTTCAGCCATTATCTGACCCGGGTGCGGATGGAAAAGGCTACCGGTCTGATGAGGGATAAGCCGGAACTCTATATCAAAGACATCGCAGAGATGGTAGGATACAGCGATCAGCTTTATTTCAGCCGCATTTTCCGTTCCTACATGGGGATGTGCCCTTCGGATTACATGGAAAGCATCGGGGAGGCATGATCTGAACGGAACTGCTTTGGTGTACAGCCGTATTTTTCCCTGAACAGTTTATAGAAATAATTCATATTCTGAAAGCCGGAGACGGCAGCGGCTTTTGAGACAGGAAGTGATGTGTTTTTTAAAAGCATTGCGGCCCGTTCCAGCTTCAGTTCCAGGATGACTGAGATAAAGGTCTTTCCGGTATATTTTTTCAGCAGCCGGCTGAAATAGTTGGGCGAGAAGTGGAAATGCCCGGCGGCTTCCTCAAGGGTGAGATCCATATAATTCTGGCTGATATAATCCAGTATGTTCACTACAGAAGAGGGGGCGGTTCCGGAATCTGAGGAACCGGCATCCTGACAGTTTCCTTCTCTCGCCAGAAGAGAAAACAGGATCGTCATAAAACTGCGGATGATCTCGCCGCTTCCCGGTTCTCCCTTCTTAAGCTCCAGGAGAACGGCGGTGATACAGTGCCGGACTTCCAGATCACTTTCAAGAGGAAAATACAGATAATTCCCTGACAGGCTGTGCCGGTAGAGGGCGGAAAAGATGAACTCTGTGATCCGGTTGGAACAAGAAAACTGTTTCATCAGCTTTTCGTGGAAGTATTCTTTTGTCATCATGATGTTGATCACGAAAGTATCCTTGTCTACCCGCTCCAGGCTGTGGCGCACATTGGTGTCAAGCAGGAGGAGGCTTCCTTCTTTGAGATTGATCCTGGAAGCGTTCACCGTCTGCCAGACGCTTCCCTGCCAGACATAAGTGAGTTCGAAAAAATCATGGCGGTGTACGGGACAGTCCACAAAGCGGGGGTGCCTGGAGTAAGTGATGCCGGTCCCTGCAGGAAAATAATACTCTTTGCTCAAGGTCCTCCGGCTGCTCTGGTCGAGCTGGTAGTCTTTTATGCCAAGCTGCTCCGCGAGCAGAGAACTGTCTGTCTCGCCGAACTCCAGAGCCGCTCTTTCGAGAGGGGTATAGGTGTTAAATTCCCGGATGAATTCGCAGGGATCATACATAAAACTGCTTCCTCCTTGATCTGTTCAGTGAGTGACTGCCGGGAATGTCCGGGCTGAAAATTCAGATTTATTATATCAGTGGAAACCCGGATATGTCCACAGTAAGATCAGTTAAGATTAAGGTTTGATTTTGACATAAAACAGAACGTTTTACTTCATTGAATAAGAACGGCAGGAGAGATAACATAGCAAAAAAAGCGAATGATAAAATGAAAGGAGATGTCCAAAAGTGATCATCAAACATTTAAAAACAAATCATCTGGAGAATCCACTGGGGTATGACCTCCGGAAACCGGTCTTTTCCTATGTTGTAGAAGAGACGGAGTCGAAAAAACAGAAAGCTGCGAGAGTGACCGTGGCGCTGGATCCGGAATTTACTGATGTCGTCTATGACAGCGGGGAGAGGGAGGATATTGTCAATACTGCTTTTGAGCTGCCCATTGAGACAGAGCCCCAGACAAGGTATTTCTGGAAAGTACAGGTGTGGGGGGATGCAGGAGACACGGCGGTCAGCGACACGGCGTGGTTTGAGACTCCTCTCGAGACGAAAGCAGTGCAGATGCATCTGGAGGCAGACTGGATCAGCCCGGCTCTTCCGAAAGAGGTCCAGGTCACTCTCGTAAAGAGATTTTCTGTGGACCGTCCTGTGAAAAAAGCGAGAATGTACATGGTGGGGCTGGGGCTCTACGAGCTTTATCTGAATGGTGAGAAGCAGGGAGATGAGTGCCTTCTCCCGGGCTTCTGCGATTATGATACATGGATCCCGTATCAGACGTTCGAGATGGAACTGATCCAGGGAGAGAATGAGATCGAGGTCATGCTGGGAGACGGCTGGTACAAGGGTGTATATGGCATGAGGACCGTTGTTGAGAATTACGGGGACCGGCTTGCGTGCATCGGCGAACTTCGTGTCTGGTACGAAGACGGAAGCTGTGAGGTGATCCCGACGGACCTGTCCTGGCAGGCGAAGAAGAGCCCGGTCGTATTCAGCGGCATCTATCCGGGAGAGGTTTACGATACGACGGTTGACGACAGCGAACGGTTCCCGGTGGAAGTGATCGGTCTTGACAAAAGCAGGCTGACTCCGAGGCTGAACCCGCCGATCACGATCCATGAACATATCACTCCGGTCGAAGTGATCCACACCCCGGCGGGGGAGACTGTCCTTGACATGGGGCAGAACATGGTAGGCTGGCTTTCTTTTAAATGCAGTGCTCCGAGGGGGACGAAACTGTTCTTCCAGTTCGGGGAGATCCTCCAGGACGGTAATTTCTATAATGATAATCTGAGGACTGCAAAGGCAGAGTTTACATACATTTCAGACGGGACAGAGAGAGTCGTGAGACAGCACTTTACGTTCTACGGGTTCCGGTTTGTGAAAGTCACCGGATGGGAGGGCGAGATCGACCTGAATGATTTTGAAGGTCTTGTCGTCCATTCAGATATGGAAGAACTGGGACAGATCGAGACGTCAGACCCGCTGGTGAACCAGCTTTTCCACAATGCAAAGTGGGGGCAGAAGGGCAACTTCCTTGACGTTCCGACAGACTGCCCGCAGAGAGACGAGCGTTATGGATGGACCGGGGACGCGCAGATATTCAGCGGAACGGCAAGTTTTAACATGGATACGTATGCCTTCTATACTAAATACGGGCGGGACGTTTATGCAGAGCAGAAAAAGCTGAACGGAAGCGTGCCGGATGTGGTCCCCGTAGCGAACTATCCGGGAGACGGATCTACCGCGTGGGGAGAGGCTGCGACTGTGATCCCCTGGAATGTCTATCTCCACTACGGCGATAAGCAGATACTGGAGCGGCAGTATGACAGTATGAAAGCCTGGGTGGATTATATGAAGAGGGAGGACGATAAGTACGGAGCAAAACGGCTCTGGCAGAGCGGATCCCACTATGGAGACTGGCTGGCACTGGACGGCAATATCAAGGGCGGTGTGTACGGCGCCACAGATCCATTCCTGATCTCGTCAGGGTATTACTATTATTCCACCTCGATCGTTGCAAAAGCAGCGGCGGTCATAGGGAAAGATGAGGATGCGGCATACTACAGAGACCTTGCAGAAGAGATCAGAAAAGCATTTATCGCAGAATACTTTACCCCGCACGGACGTCTTGCAGTGGATACTATGACAGCATATGTGGTCGTTCTGTACATGGGGCTGACCCCTGACTATGCATATGAGAATGTATGCGAAGGGCTGATGAACAAGCTTAGAAAGAACAGATATCATCTTGAGACAGGATTTGTGGGGACGCCGTATCTGTGCCAGGTGCTTTCTGAGAATGGGATGAATGACCTCGCCTATCACCTGCTTCTGGAGAAAGGATATCCCGGATGGCTGTACGAGGTGCTTATGGGAGCGACTACAGTCTGGGAGCGCTGGAACTCTGTGATGCCGGATGGAAAGATCAGCGGCACGGAGATGAACTCCCTGAATCACTACGCATACGGCTCGATCGTGGAGTGGATGTACCGGGAGATGGCAGGAATCCGGCCGTCGGAGGAGGATGCGGGATTTAAATGCTTTACTATCGCTCCGAAACCGGATTATCAGATCACGTCGGTAAATGCCTCTTTGAGATCCGCGGCGGGGATGATCAGGAGCAGCTGGGAGCTGAAAGACGGTACCCTGCATTTTCATGTGAAAATACCTTTTGACGCAGAGGCTGTCCTCATCCTTCCGGACGCACAGGCGGAGGTGATCTCAGGGCAGTGCGCAGACCAGGACGGTGCAGGAGAAGCGGTACAGAAGGGAAGTGACGTGTCTGTAAAACTTGAGGCAGGCGCCTATGGGTTTACCTATGTGCCCACTGTTCCATACCGTAAGACTTACAGCATCGATTCACCTTTTGAAGAACTGAAAGAAAACAAAAAGACAAGGGAGATCCTTGATAAACATTACTTTACAGTTTATAAAAAGCTTCCATTTGAGAAGGAACTGTATACCTTCCGCGAACTGCTGAACGGACCGTTTACCGGACTGCCCTACGATCAGCAGGACGAGCTTGACAAGATGCTCAGGAAAGTGGAGGACTGATCCCTTCAGAAAAAGGGGCTGCGCCGGGGAAAGTCCCCGGCTCGGAAATTCGGATCAGTTGAGAGGGGCTTCAAAGAGCCCGAGTTCTGGCGGATAAAAAGTAAAGACAAAGAAAAAGACTACAAAGATTCCTGCGAGGATCCAGATCAGTGTCTGATACTGGAGGATCCCGCAGGAATCTTTCTTTTTCCATGCAAAGCAGAAGGAGATCAGCACCGCAGCCAGGAAGACGGCGATGTCCAGCGGGAATACATCCCTGCCGAGGATTCCCGTATAAGTATAGAAGAAAACCGGTATGGAGAGTGTGCCCAGCACGTTGCCGAGAAGAAGCGCGCCGGATATGGCAGGATATTCCCCGGAGAGCCTGGGAGAAACCAAGAGAGTCCAGAGGAGCATGGGGAAAAAGACCAGCTTCATATGCTCCCAGGTGGACTCGCTGACAGGAGAGAACAGCCCGATCAGCGCTCCCTGTCCGGCCCAGTCATAGAAAAAGTGGGAGAGGATTCCCAGAACAGCAGTAAAAAGTAAGCCGCCGATAAAATACAGTTTTGCCCGATCCATAAAAAATCACCCACACAAAGTATGTGCGGGTGAATGCAGAAATATACCTGTTCTGATATAAGTTTTCTGATGCATGGTTCCTAGATCAGCCCCAGCTTTTTCAGTGCGTTGGGAACCCCTCCCTCCCAGAGGGGATCTGTCACCAGATCGGCTTCGGCTTTCAGTGCATCCGTCCCGTCACCCATGGCGACGCGGGTACCCGTGACGCGGAACATGGGGAGGTCGTTGTTGCTGTCGCCGAATGAGATGGTATCTTGTTTCTCTATTCCAAGGACGCCGCAGAGGACGCAGAGAGAAAGCCCTTTGGAACAGCCTTTTGCAACAAACTCGATCGTTCTGGCGGCAATGCCGCCTTTGTGGATGATGTAGTCGTACCAGGGGGAGAGCATGCGGCAAAGCTGTTCTGGCGTGCATCCCGGTGTTTTCTTTGCGCTTATCTTATTAAAATGAAGATTATCCTCGTTTCCGCGGATGGGACGGTGCCGGTTTTCGAGGTCGCGGGTGATCAGATCAGCGAACCAGTCGATCTCTGTGGTATATTCTTCCGGATCATAGTAGGTATATTCCACACCTTCAAGGACGGGGACAAAACGGTTAGCGCGCAGGATCTCCACGGTTTTCCGGGCGGTTTCCGGATCGATCTCCCTCCGGAAGAGCTCTTTTCCATGATATTCCATATAGGCGCCCAGATTTGTGATCATTCCATCAAAGCCGATCTTCTCCACGCCCGAGGTGATATAGGAACGGCCCCTTCCCGTACACAGAAAGATCCTGTGGCCGTTCTGCTTCAGCTGAAAAAGGGCGTCCGCTGTGTCAGCGGGTACGCCCTTTTCGATGTCCAGTATAGTACCGTCTGCATCAAAAAATATATTTTTTCTTTTCATCTTTATCTGTCTCCGATAAATCCCAGAAATGCTTTTGCCGAGTGGTTCAGTATCAGCTGATACGGGACGCCGGCCAGTTTCGCGGCTTCCTCAGCGTATGTAAAATCTCCCACGTGCTTTTTTCCGTGGCTGTCACTTGAAAATAAAACGGGATAATCAAAATGTACGGAAAGGTTCAGGATCAGAAGATCGTTGAACTTTGTGTTCCCTCTGTATCCGTCCGGGCTTAACGAACTGTTGTTGATCTCAAGCAGCACATGATTTTCCATAGCGGCTTTGAAGAGTTTGAAATAATCCACCGGGAATCTGGTGTCGTCACAGTGTCCGATCACAGAAACGTAAGGGTTCTCCATCGCGGCGATATAGGCACGCGTATTTTCTTCCTCTGTACCGGGACGGATCGTGGGTTTGTGCATGCTTGCGATGACATAGTCCAGGTTTTTCAGGATGGACTCGGGCAGATCCAGCTTTCCGTTGTAGTCCAGGATGTTTGCCTCGGCTCCATAGAGCATACGGATGCCCAGCCGTTTTCTCTGGGCATAGGCGAGATTCATAAAATAGGAAGGCCTGCCTCCGCCCAAAGTAGCGGGACCGTGGTCAGAGATCCCGAGCGTGGTCAGTCCGGCAGCAGATGCCGCTTTCGCCATATCGGTGATAGTAGCGCTGGAACCGTGCCCGCTGGCGATGGTATGTGTATGTATATCAAATTCGTAAGAAGACATGACGTGGCGTCGCTCCTTTCGGGAACCTGCCGAAGGTCTCTGGGACCGGATGCTGCGGCAGGAACGCTGTATCTTCTATAAGTATGAGGGATTCTGTATAAAAAGTCAATGGAGAAAAGAGAAAAACAAAGTAAAACAACATAATAAATGTGGGATGTGTTGAGAACCGTATATGCAGGGAAAAAGAGGGCGTTGGTTTGCGTTGACTTATACATATATATAAAGTATAATAGAGTCAGTTACAGGCATCCGGAAAAGCGCCGGAAAATGCCGCAACGGAGGTTACAGAATATACTGTCACGATACCATATTTGATGACGGGTTCGGAGTGGCTGGCAGTTTCAGCGGAAAAAGAGGAAATATCAACTAAAACAACATCTGAATATGTTGACTAATGTGGGATTGTGTGGTAATATTCAACCAGAAACAACACAAAACAAAATGTTTTGTCAAAAATCCAAGGAGGAGAAGAGATGCAAAACGAATACGAAATCAAAAAAGAAATGTGTGAGATCGGAAGAAGAGTTTACAACC
>DWXK01000035.1 GCA_019119205.1 Candidatus Mediterraneibacter intestinavium | reverse complement strand
GTTTTTGTATCCTTGTGAAATCATTATTTGATTTGTTTCTTCATCCATAAAACTTCCAATCCAAAGCAATTTCTTCATAAATCTATCCCACCAAATACTTCGCCATTTCATAGCCAACTCTATAAAACCAGTAAAACTTACTCATCCCATATTTTTTATATATACCATAAGTAACTCCTACTCTTCTTTTCACTTCACCAAGACTCTTCTTAGTACTCATCCCGCCTCCACCAAAAGAAAAGTTCGAAATCACTTTATCCGTTGTTACAATCTTCTTCCCCGCCTGATGCACCGCGGTGATATAATCAAAATCATCGTACATACTTTCAAGAGCATACGGAAATTGCAGCAATATCTCTCTTTTGCTGAACATTGCAGGGTGGCACCAACCGCTTGTCGTCCAGAGTTTTCCTATCTTCGCGTGTTTGATCCACGTTTTCTTACCGCACATCCGGATACTGCCCCATGCCGCATCATAGTTCTCTTTTTCGTACAACTGTACCATTGTCCTAACTGCATCCGGCTCGTACCAGTCGTCTGTATTGATCTGACCTACCAGCTCACCATGAGCCAATTTTGCACCCTTATTCAGCGCATCGTACATCCCCCGATCCGGCTCGGAAATGATCGTCAGGCTTCTTCCTTCCCTTTTGTCGAACTTTTCCTGATAGCTTCTGGCGATTTCAACCGTGCTGTCTTTTGAAGCGCCATCAATGATGATATACTCAATATTCTGATAGGTTTGATTCAACACCGATTCTATTGTCCGTGCTATCGTCTTTTCGCTGTTATATGATACGCTTAAAACAGTAACTAACATCATCCTGAATCTCCTGACATAATTGGATTATATCCTACTTACTCCCTGCCGTAGCCTTTCCTTCTTCTACCCCTTCCGTACTCTCCGGAATAAACAGGATCTTCACGGTATAAAATATCAGTTTCAGATCCATCAACACTGATCTCTGATTGATATACAACAGATCCAGCTTCAGCTTATCCTCCGGTGTCGTATTATATTTTCCGAACACCTGGGCATATCCTGTCAGTCCGGCTCTCACCTGCAGGCGCAGTCCGAACTCCGGCAGTTCCTTCAGGTATTCTGCCTCGATTTCCGGCCGTTCCGGTCTGGGTCCTACAATCGACATATCCCCTTTCAGTATGTTGAACAACTGCGGGAGCTCATCCAGTCTGGTCGCCCGGATGATCTTTCCTACCGGGGTGATCCTGCTGTCGTTCTGTGACGCCAGCCTTGCCCCCTGCTTTTCAGCGTCTGTTATCATACTTCTGAACTTGTATATCCTGAATTCTCTGTGTCCTTCCGTGAGCCGTACCTGGCTGTACAGCACAGGTCCTCTGTCGTATAACTTTATCGCTGCCGCCGTGATGAGGTAGACCGGAGACAGAATGATGATCGCCGCCGCAGAGCATATGATATCGAACGCCCTTTTGACCAGCGGGTAGTACCATTTAACCGGCTGCCTCTTTGTCCGGATAAAGGGCGTATCAAACGCATGGGAAACGTCGTATCCCATTGTGATCAGATCTGTGATCCCCTGTGAGAGATAGATATCCTTTGCCTCGGCATTGCAGTAAAGGATAAGACTCTTTCTTACTTCATCGTTTACCTTATAGAGATAGACCCTGTCGCACTGGTCAATCTTCCGCTCTATCTCATCCAGAGGGGTTTCATCCGGGACGCACTCTTCCACGTCGTAACGGTAGTCAAGTTTCTTCATCTTCCCGACGACACTCTCATATCCCTCTTCTCCGTAAACCATCAGTGTTTTTAACGGTTGGTCATATGATGTCCATATCTTATTGTAGATATAGATAAACACTGTGATCACCAGGATCTGCGCCGCCAGTATGATAAGGCCTGTCCAGATCTGTCTCAGCGTGATCTCACGGAACCAGAACACAGAGATCACCAGCATGATGACATCTGATGCTCCGTACGCTAATAACTGAAAATAGGTAAGTTCCGTCAGCCGGTATACTCCGATCTTATGTGCCTGGTACATCTTTGCAAAAAACCAGTACACAATACAGTATAAAATCCCTGTGATGCAGGAACCTCTATATGAAATATATCCCTCCGGCCATCTTACCCTGCTGTTCAGATAGAACCAGACAGCGGATGAGACAAACGCCAGTATAAGCGCTGCCAGGATATAGAATATTCGGATCCATTTTTTTCGTCTCTTGTTGATCTGTTTTGCTTCCATTTTCCCTCTCAGATTGCTCTTTTCCTCTTTAAGCCACTAAATTTGGCGCGCATCAGATATCCAATTTCATATCTTCCGCGCGCCTGTTCATGAATTACTGTCTTGACTTTCTGACTGCTGCCACGGATACAGCTCCGAGTACAACTGCAGCTCCCAGCCATCCCATCCAGTCTGATACGACGCCAGTCTTCGGTGAGGTTCCCACCTGAGTATCCGCTGCCGCGGAACCGTTCACCTTTGCGATAACAGCTACCGGAGAGAGGTCCTCAAACTCTGCAGTGATCTCTTTGTTCGCGTAGTCCACATCCATCGGTGTGATGATCTCCCATACGCTTCTGACTGTGCTGTAGTGGAGCAGAAGGACGTCGCTCATCTCCTCTGTCAGCGTCGGGACAGACATTGTCACAAGGTAGTTTCCGTCCTCTGTCTGGATCCCTCCGTCGATCGGCTGAAGGTCAAAGATCGGCGTCAGCATCTCTTTGTCCGCCAGAGTGTCTGTCAGATCCGAAGCCTGCTCAGCCAATGCCTGGATCGTCTCCGTTCCGGCGTTGATCGCATCGATCAGCGTCTTCACATCCGGTACTGACTCCGCCAGATCCTGGAAAGTATCTTCTGTGATCGCAGTAAACTCGTACCTTCCAGTAGACTCTCCCGCCGGAGCTGCCTCAGCCACCCGGCTTCCCGCTGCGAACACGGTCACTGCCTGTGCCACAACAAGCGCTGCCGCAAGGATCGTTCCGAAAATCTTTTTCTTCATATCTCCTCAACTTCCTTTCTTTTTATTTTTCTATAGTGACCAGCACAGCCTGCACAAGGTATCTCTTGTCTGACTGGCTACCATAGCATGTTGATAATGTGATGATCTTGTCATCTGTATCTACTTCAACGGACGTATCGATACAGGCATTCATATTCCTGATGGAAAAGATACTGTCCAGGTATTGTCTGTAAACGTCTATGTTATTAAAATTAAAACTCTGGAGAAGGTGGCGGTCGTCGTAGAGGTATGCCGCGAAGATCTCATAATGCCGGATGGCGTCCGGCGTATAGATGATCACTTCCCTGTTTTCATCAAAGAACGCCCTGTCCTGATAATCCAGCAGGTTCTGGAACATGGTCCCGTTTCTCATATCGTGTCCGTAGATCACGGTGTTCGGGTCCTCCATGTCCGTGTGATTGTAGTTCTCTGTGAAGATTGCGCCTTCCGTCTTCTCCTCACCGTCTATGGTATGTGTGAGGTAGTAGCTGTTGTCGTCAGGGCTCTGCAGGATCGGATAATCGATCTGCGTTCCCGGCACGGTGATCCAGGCATATACATCCGGGTTTCTCGCCTGCAGCGCTTCGAAGTCGATGGGAATCTCCACGGACGGTTCCGTCTCTTCCGGCTCCGGTTCCTCCGCAGCGCTATCTTTTACCTCTTCCCGGACTTCTTCGTATCCGCTCCCTGCATTTTTCTCCTGCAGATAAGCGCGGATCCCGATCACTGCGCAGGCTATGGCTGCCGCGCCCGCGATCACGCCCGTGATTATGTATCTTTTCTTCATGTCACCATCCCCCGGTACCCCGGCCGGTGATCACGTTCTGGTGTCATCTACTCTGCCTCCTCATAGAATGTCTCTATGATCTTCTCGTAGAGAGCGTCGTCGTCTACATGGTATTCGTCATAAGACTTTCCCTCGGTTCCCTCCCCCGGAACAGTCCAGCTTTCTGATCCGTTTCCGCCGGAAAGGCTCTGCATGATGGATGCGAACTCGTCAGTCCCCATGTTGGTGACCATATAAGGTTCCAGTTCTCCGTAGAGAGTTGTGATGAAGCCCGGATCTTCGGCAAATCTCTGCTTTGCCGCCTCTCCGTACGCGCGGATGTATTCCTGCTGACGCTCCATCCGGGTGAGAGCGCTCTGGCTCTCTTCGGTATCTCTGTACCTGACGAAAGTTTCTGTGTTCTCACCGTCAAGCGTCACCTGTGCCCCTTCCTGGAATTCGGGATACGCAGTCTCCAGGCTGTCGTTGGGCACGGTCACGGTCACACCTCCCACGCTCTCCGTGAGGACCGGGAGTCCGTCCATATTGATGGAGCAGTATCCCTGTATGGACAGCCCGTACAGGAGATCCGACACCGCCTGCTGTGCGAGGCGGCAGCTCTCATGGCTCCCGTCACCGTATGCATAGGAGAGGCTGATATGGTCTTCTGTCATGCCGAAGCTATCTCCGCCCGGGCCGAAGACCTCGATTTGGGTCATCGTATCCCTGGGGATCGTGATGACTGTAATGTCATCCGTCATGCGGTCCCAGGACAGAAGATAAAGCGCGTCCGCCTGTCCGGCGTTCGCCTGGCCTGTCCTCGTCTCCGCTTTTTCCCTGTTGTCTATCCCAAGGAACAGGTAATTGCTCAGATGATCGTTGTAATTATATGCCGTCCCGTTCCAGACCAGATCCGCTTCCGTTTCCTGCGACCCGGTCTCTTCCTCTGCTTCGGCGGCTGTCTCCTGCGCGCTGTCATGCCGGAGGAAGTATGCTCCTGCAACTCCCGCGGCGATCACCAGTATAACAGCAGGGACGGCAAAGATCAGTATTCTCTTTTTTGATCCCGTACCCCGGTTTCTTCTCTGACTCATTTCTTCTCGCCGTTTTTATAGTAGTAATAACTGTATTTCGAATTATACCTGGAATAATATCTGTCTTTTCTCACGTCAACCTTGTTCAGCACCGCTCCGAGGACACGGCACCCGCTCTTCTCCAGCTGGTCTTTCGCTTTCTCCGCGACCCTTCGGCTGACCAGCCCGCTCTCGATCACCAGGATCGCGCCGTCGCACTGCTTTGCCACGACAGCAGCGTCGATCAGATTTCCAATAGGAGGTGTATCTACGATAACATAATCATAGAAGCTTCTCTCGAACTCCATCAGCGCCTCAAAGGACGCCTGCTCCAGGAGTTCCGACGGGTTCGGCGCCAGCGGACCCGCAAATATGATATCCAGGTTCGGGAAATTCGTGTTGTAGAAGATCTCGTTTCTCCCCGCCTGTCCGCTCAGGTACTGGGACAGTCCGGTCACTTTCTGTTTCACCTGGTATCGACTCACCATGCTTGATTTGCGGATATCCGCATCTACAAACAGGACTCTCTTGTTCATATTTCCGATCTCTTTTGCAAGCTGGAACGCGATATCGCTCTTTCCCTCATTCGGGTAACAGCTTGTGACGGTGATCGTTTTAATGTCCATTCCCGCAAACTGGATATTTGTACGGAGGGTCTTGATGGCTTCTTCGTAGAAATAATCCTCTGTCTTCGGGTCGGTCATCACTATCCTCTGACCTGTCATCGGCTCTTTCTCCTCTTTTTCTTCTTTTTCTTTTTCTTCGTCTCTGCAGGTTTCCCTGTTATGTAATCCTTCCGGTCCGGTACCACCGCCAGCGTGGGCAGATCCAGATACCGACCGATATCTTCTTCTGATTTGATCGTGTCATCCATGACTGTGAGCAGAACGACCACGCCTGCTGCCAGTACAAATCCGAGAAGCGCGCCCATCATCACGTTGCGCGACAGGCTGGGGCTTGTCTGATGCTCCGGCACTTCCCCTTCTTCCACGATCTTCGGAGGCACGACTTCCATCTGTTCTCCGATGAATTCGGATGAGACTGTTGAAAGTTCATCCACGATATTTTTCGCCGTCTCCGGGTCCGGATTCGTCACTGTGATCTCAAGGATACGCGTATCTTCCGGGTTGTTGATGGAGATATTTGACTCCAGCGTCCGGTAGTCCATATCCAGTCCAAGGTTGTCGATCACGTCCTGGAGCACGGTGCGGCTCGTGATGAGCATGCTGTAGTCCTGTGTCAACTGGCTTCCGATCTGGAGATCCGCAAGGGACGCCAGCGTCGTCTCCTTCGTCAGCACCAGCATCGTGGAGGTGGCGCTGTAGATCGGGGTGATCATCAGCTTCGTGTATGCTCCTGCGAGGATAGCTCCCGCAAGTAGCGCTGCCAGGAGTACCAGTATTCTTTTTTTCAGGGCAAAGAACAGTTCCCACAGATCGATCTCGATCTCGTCATCGTCATGCTGCTTTCCCATATCATCTTTTTTCCTTTTCTACAGTATTTTTTCGTCAGCCAGTATCTTCATTGCATTTTCCCACAGGATCCTCTCTGTATACTCTGCCTCCAGATGCCGCCCGATCCACTTAAGCGGGCGGGCAATATCCGGTTTTCTGTCTGTCATATTGTGCATATCTGTCCCCAGAAAGTGTATCTGTTTCTGTTTCAGCATATTTCTGCACCACCGCGCCGTATCATCGTTCCATCCGCCGGTGATCCTCTGATGATTCATCTGCAGATATGCGCCCTGGCTGATCAGTTCCTGTGCTTTTCCCGGTCCGTGTACTGACCTGTACCTTTCAACATGTGCGATGACCGGAAGATATCCTTGTGTCGCACAGTTCCTTATTGCCATATAGATAAACGAATATGGCGCCGACGGATCGAACTCGATCAGGATATATCTGCTTCCTGCCAGCGTAAGGAGTTCTCCTTTATCCAGGAGTTCCAGCGCCCTTTCGGAATACATGATCTCCTGGCCCGGATAGACCCTGCACGGGATCTTTTCTTTTCCCGCTTTCCTGTTCAATCCCCTGCACAGTCCTTTGATCCTGCGAGGATCAGCATTCGGGAACTGAAAGGAATAGTGGGGGGTTGCGATCACGCGTCTTATCCCCTGGGCGGAAGCGGCTCTGAGCATCTCTACGGACGTCTTTCCGGCAGGAGCGCCGTCGTCAAGCCCCGGCAAAATATGGCTGTGCACATCCGCGATCCCTGTCATTTTCCGACTCTCCTTCCGCTTTTCAGGATATATTATCCCTCCGTGAAAGTATCCTGCTTTTGCTATATGCAAAAAGCACACCCTTTCCTGGTATCCCAGTCAAAACGCTGTGCCTGTCCAAATCCTCTGTCAACATATATAAACATTTACCCACATATCGTAGTAATGATATCACTAACCCGCTCTATTAGTCAAGTTGCAGAAAGAAACATTGATCTACATATTTTCTCGCTTCAGGACGGGTATTGACAGCTATTTTCCCCGAAAATCCTGTCTGTTTTCTTGTCCCCGCCCGGGTTTATTCATATAATATGCATAACTTGTACCCTGGATCACCTTATATTCTTGTCTATTTTTTCATTTTCGGGTCGAAAATAAACGAAGCGATATACCCGAAGATCAACGCAGCGGAGATTCCCACCGCGCTTGCCTTGAACCCGCCCATGAAGATCCCGATAAACCCGTTCTCATCCACCGCTTCCTTCACTCCCTGCCACAGAGTGTTGCCAAACCCGAGCAGGGGTACGCTGGCGCCGGAGCCGGCGAATTCCTTAAAGGGCTCATAGATCCCACAGAAGCCCAGTACCGCTCCCGTACATACCAGCAGCACCATGATCCGCCCCGGCATCAGTTTCGTCCTGTCCAAAAGGATCTGCACTGCTGCGCAGATCAGCCCTCCGATCAGAAAAGAGATCAAGTAATCCATCTTATGTTTCCTCCTCACTGCAATATTTTCATGTGATACGATTTCCCCCTCGCGGCCTGTATCAGCAGATTTCGTCCGCTTCTCCCGGGTCCGGCGCGCTGTGTTCCAGCACGATCCCGTGAGCGATCCCCGGGACGCTGGCTCCCTCATTGTAACTCACGGTGGACATCAGCGCTCCTGTCGGGACGAAAAGCACCCGTTTCCACTCCCCGCTCTCGATCTTCGGCAGGATAAAGGAAGCAAGGGTGGTGGCCGCGCAGCCGCAGCCGCTGCCCCCGGAATGCGTATCCTGAGTCTCCTGGTCGAAGATGGTCATGCCGCAGTCCATGTGCTTTTTCCGGATATCGTAGCCTTTCCCCTTCACCAGATCAAAAAGGATGGACTGTCCGATATATCCCAGGTCCCCTGTCACGATCCGGTCATAGTCTTCCGGTCCGACCCCCATATCTTCAAAATTCCTGACGATGGTGTCTGTGGCCGCCGGCGCCATGCACGCGCCCATGTTCTGGGAATCTTTCAGTCCGTAATCCACGATCTTCCCCACGGTGATCCCCCTGATCTTCACCCGGCTCCTGCGCATCCCGACCACGAAGGCGCCGCTCCCGGTCACGGTCCACTGAGCGGACAGGGGGCGCTGGTTCGCATATCCGAGAGGGAACCGGAACTCTTTCTCCGCGCTGCCGAAGTGACTTGATGTGACGCCAAGCATGTATTTCCCGTATCCCGCTGCCGCGCTCATGGCGCACAGCGCCAGCGCTTCCCCGGAGGTGGAGCATGCGCCGAACAGACCGAACATGGGGATCTGCAGCGCTTCCACCCCCATTGAAGTGGCTACTCCCTGGCGCAGCAGGTCTCCTCCGAACAGATAGCGGACCTCTTCCGCTTTGATCCTTGCCTTTCCCAGGGCGAGGACGCATGCCTCTTTCTGCATGGTGCTTTCCGCTTCCTCCCAGGTCTTCTCCCCGAACTGGTCGTCCTGGCTGGTCATGTCGAAAAACTTTCCCAGCGGTCCCACCGCTTCCTTGCTCCCCGCCACTGACGCCGCGCTGATGATATAGGGCGGGTCTGCGAATACGATGCTCTGCTTTCCTCTGATCTGCTCCGGTTGCTCCTTTTGCTTCATCTGTCCCATTTGCTCCATCTCTTCCGTCCTCCTTTTCTTCCATTTTATTTGTCCGCTTTACTGTTACTATCTTCCCACAGATTCTGGGAATTATTCAGGTATCCAGGTATATTTCGGGAAGGATATCAGATACTATCTTTATCTTTATTTGAGCCGCCTTCTGGTCGCGGGCTGTGGAATTGACACAGTTTCACGGCGCAGTGTAACTGATGCTTTGCAGCGCAACGCTGTTCTCATTTTGTAGCAGTAAAGGCGGGGAAAGGAATGGATCATATGGATAAGATACAGAAATTAAAGCAGCAGAAACAGTATGAGGAATATGTAAAGAAGAAGACGCCCCGGCACAATGTCTTCCTCGATATGTTCAAGGCGTTTCTCCTGGGCGGGGCGATCTGCCTCCTGGGGCAGGTGCTCTTCCACTACTGTGAGACGCAGGGGCTTTCAGCGGAGGAGTGCAGCAACTGGACTTCCCTTCTCCTCGTCCTTTTCAGTGTTCTCCTCACCGGGACCGGCATTTATCCCCGGCTTGCAAAATGGGGCGGCGCCGGTGCTCTCGTTCCCATCACAGGATTCGCCAACTCTGTGGCGGCGCCGGCGATCGAGTACAAGAAGGAGGGGCAGGTCTTCGGCATCGGGTGCAAGATCTTCACCATCGCCGGGCCGGTGATCCTGTACGGGATCTTTACGAGCTGGGCGCTGGGGTTTCTGTACTGGATCTGGACGTTGGTGAAGTAACATATAGAGAAAGCTGTCGGTTTTGTGTTTACCGGCAGCTTTTTTCATTCTATCCGAGATGAAGTTTTTCTTTCAGAGCGTCCTGAAGTATCTGCGAAAAGTTTACATTTCTTTCCAGTGCAGCCGCATTGAGCCATGCCGGAAGTGTTACTGTACGATTCACAGAACGATTCACCTGAGCCATTCGTATAGAAGGCATATAGACATCCACAAGTACAACGCGCTCATTTTCTTTTGTATTAACGTCTGAAAGACGGGTCGGAGCAGGAATCTCTTCCCCATCTTCTTCCATACCATAAAGCACGCATCCAAGCAGTTCACGCGCAGAGATCAAAGCATCATCTTCATTTTCTCCGCTGGTTGCGACATCCAGATCAGGAAATGTGACAGCAATCTCTTGCCCCGGCTCATAAGTAAACACTGCTGGATAGAAATAGCGTTCGACTTTTTTCATAGTTTTTACTTCTCCTATTCTTTGCCTGCAGGAGTGTCAGGGCTACCGGAATTGCAGCCCTGACTGTCTTTCGATACTGTCAAGCGTTTTGCGAGGTATGTCTTTGTCAGGATGTTTTAATGTAACACGCCCCGGTTTGATCGGATGTTTGAACTGATGATGGCTTCCTACCACATTTACTTCATACCACCCATCTGCCTTCAGCATTTTCAAGACCTCCCTTGATGAATAACTTTTCATGCAGTATTTCCTCCTGACGTCATCAGGATAACACATATAAAAATATTTGTCAACATTTGAACAAGTATTTTTATATGTGTTAAACGATGCATTCCTACCACCTCTGCCCAAAGAACAACAGCGCACCCAGACCTTTCCCCAATGCCATGCTGACTACAAACACGCTGACATAACGGACGATCTTGATCCGCCGCATAAAGACCGGGAATACGTTCAGGATCTCCGCCAGCGCCATTGCCCAGCATCCCGCGAAGATTCCGGAGAAAAGGCCGATTACCGCCAGCAAAGGCGTTCCCAGGGGAAGGCTGATCCGGAAAACGTAGACCAGATTCCCCAGGATCCCTCCGAGAGCCACGCAGTCCTCATAAAACATGATATGCTCCGCCGTATGGGTCCGGTCCGCAAAGTCCGCCACCACTCCCAGTTCCACGATAAAGGCAAAAAGCCCCGCGGCGACCGCAATGCCGCCGCTAAGTCCGATCACTGCCAGAAGTATCTGTTCCGCCCATGCCGTTGCTGTCCACATCGATCTCCTCTCCTTTCCGCGCAGAATCCTCGATCAGCGTCGTCTGGATATCATTTTCATAGAGCCGCATCTGCACTTCCATAGGCGTGGGATCCACGGTAAAACGCTTCTTTCCGAAATGGTTGAAGAACACGAGGATCCCGATCGTGATGCCGATGGAGTAGGAAATTTCCAGAACTGTGAACCCGTCCGTCTCCCGTCCGGTGACCAGCCCGTAGATCTGGCCGAACAGACGGGTCACGTCCACGTCGTTGTTGAAAGCCATGATAGAAAAGGCCGCGCCGAAAAACGTGACCACTGCGACAAACGACGCCTTGGCAATATGCAGGAACTTCCCGGTCTGCTTCTGTTCCTCGTATGTGATGATGATATCTGACTCTCCCATATTCTGCACGATGACGTCCGGATATCTCTCATGGATCAGGGAAATGATCTTCAGCACCGACACCACATATCTCTGCTGACCCCCTTTTTTGATCTGAAGGAGGCGCATCTTTTTGATACTGTTCAGGATCTGCCTGTCACTGCACTCCATCGTCAGTATGTCGTTCAATGTAACTGACTTTTTGTTTACCTCCACGTCCCGGTCCCCTTTTATATAGAGGATATCCTGCCTGCGGATCTGTGTGCCTGAAGGCGCTTTCTTCTGTCCTGCTGTTTTATCCGGCATAGTTCTCCACCCCCGGCGCCATGATCAGAAAGCCCTCGCTGCTCTGTGCTGAAGGCGTGCTCAGGTAGTAAAGGATCCCGATGACCACAGCCGCCAGTACAATGACAAGAAGACAGATCCACACCTTTTTCCGCCCTTCATCCATATGTTCCACCTGTCCTTTCCGCCGGTTCACGCCATCCGTTCTTACCGTCTTATGAGGCATATGGGCCGGCTTGTTTTTATGATGTCTAGTATCTGGATTTCCGGGTAAATTTATTCAGGAACTCTTCCTCCGCAGCTCCTCAATGATCCGCTTCTCCATCCTCGACACCTGCACCTGAGAGATCCCCATGATCTTCCCCACGTCCGACTGAGTCCGGTCCGCAAAATATCTCAGATAGATCAACTGTCTCTCCTGTGCGTCAAGCGTTTCCAGAAGCTGTTTTAAGACCATTGTGTCGAGGATCTTCTCTTCCCTCCGCTCCCGCTCTTCGATCCGGTCCAGCAGACGGATCTCACTGCCCTCCTTCTGATGGATCGGTCTGTAGAGAGATTCCACCTCTCCTCCAGCCTCCATCGCCTGGACGATCTCTTCTTTTTCCGCTCCGGTCTCTTCTGCCAGCTCCTCGAGCGTCGGTTCCCTTCCCAGCCGGTCGGTCAGTTTCTCTCTTGCCTGGACGCTTTTATAGGCGAGTTCTTTTAAGGACCGGCTGACCTTGATCATGCCGTCATCCCGGAGGAAACGCTTGATCTCACCGGAGATCATCGGCACAGCATAAGTGGAAAATTTCACATCATAAGACAGGTCAAATTTATCGATTGCTTTCAAAAGACCGATGCTGCCGATCTGAAAGAGATCTTCCGCTTCTGTTCCCCGCCCGTAGAACCGCTTCACAATGCACCAGACCAGCCCCACATTTTCCTCTACCAGCTGTTCCCGCGCCGCTTTATCTCCATCGTGTGATTTCTTGATCAAAGCGATTGTGTGGTCCATATCTCCCTGCCTTTTCCGACGGCTTTCCGCATCTTCACCTTCGTCCCTTTCCCCGGTTCTGATTCCACTTCCACGCTGTCCATAAACGCCTCCATGAACGCGAATCCCATGCCGGAGCGGTCCTGTTCCGGCTTTGTCGTGTACATCGGGCGCATTGCCGTCTCAATATCCTCGATGCCTTTTCCACGGTCGCAGACCTCTACAGTAAAGATATTGTCATCGATCCTGCACCGGATGCTGACCTTATGTATCTCGTTGTCATACCCGTGGATGATCGCGTTAGTCACCGCCTCGGACACCGCCGTCTTTACATCCGCCACTTCCTCCACTGTGGGATTGAGCTGTGTCATAAAGGAAGCCACAGCCACTCTTGCAAATCCTTCGTTCACTGACCTGCTGTCAAACCTGATCTCCATTTCATTCGTATTTTTCATTCTTTTTCCTCCTCATATATCTGCATGATCTTTGCTGCTCCCGACAATGTCAGTATCTTTCGTATCCTGGCATTTGCATGTACTGCCCAGACCTCTCCCCCGATCAGGCAGATCGTTTTATATCTTCCCATAATGACCCCTATTCCCGAACTGTCCATAAAGTCCGTTTTTTCAAAATCAAAAATGATGTATTTGATGTGGTTTCTGTCGATCACCGCATCCGCTTCCCGCTTCATCTCCTCCGCGTTGTGATGGTCCACCTCGCGGGGGAGATAAATTGTCAGACAGTTCTCCTGAACCTGATATTTCATATTACTCCTCCTCTGGTTTTTTTGATCGGTGCCGTGTACTTTTTAAAAAGTACACGGCACCGATCAACGGCGTTTTCTGAATTGAACGCACAATAAAGAAAAAAGGACATGCATCTCATGCATATCC
>DWXK01000001.1 GCA_019119205.1 Candidatus Mediterraneibacter intestinavium | reverse complement strand
GTTGTGTACAGAAGAAAAATCAGACATTAAAGAAAACGGCGGTGTGAAAGATGTTTAACAGAATAAAGACAGAAAAGATCAACGATCATATCTGGCTTATGAATGATGCGGATGAAGGGACGGGATATCTTGTTACAGGAAGCAGGAGCGCTCTTGTCATCGATACAATGAACGGATATGAGAACGTGAGACAGCTGGCAGAAAACCTGACAGATCTTCCCCTTATAGTGGTCAATACACACGGGCACCCGGATCACATATACGGAGATGTCTACTTTGAGGAAGTATATATGCATCCGGATGATCATGCTCTGGCAAAACAATATATGCATCTGCCGGTATTTAAAGAGGAAATGGAGAGACGGGGATTGAAGATTCCCCGTCTTCTTTCGGTTCAGGAAGGTGATTGTTTTGAACTCGGAGGGATCGCGCTCGAAGTATACCACGTGCCGGGACATACTCCGGGAGGGATCTGCCTTCTGGACCGGAAGGACCGCCTCCTTTTTACCGGGGACAGTGTGATCGAGCAGACATGGATGCAGATGGATGAGAGCCTTCCTATGCAGGTGTTTCTGAGTTCCCTTGAATCACTCGGAAAGATCCGGGGAGAGTTCGACCATATTCTGACAGGCCATACAAGGAAGTATCCGGAAGATGCTTCGCTCTGTGAAGCGCAGAGAAGGGCAGTGAAAGAAGTCCTTGACGGAAAAAACGAAGATGATATGCCGTATAAGTGGTATGGCGGTTCAGCTATGGCGCATCCCTACGGCCCGGAGCCGAGAAGGATCGTATACAGACGCGACAGACTTGAAAAAGAGAGAAAGGAAACAGCACAATGAGGATGTATGTAAATCAGGCAGGAAGAGAGATCCGCACCATTGAAATTGAAGAAAATGGGATATATACCGTTCTTGGGATTCTGGATGACGGGATAATCCGTCTGCTCCATTTCTCTTCTATTCCATTCTGCGGGAATGATCTTGATGCAGAGGACATAAGAGAAGGTTTTCCGCTTGTGGGCTTTAGCCTCTCCGGATATGACAGACCTTATGAGAGACATGGCAATAAATATATTGTAACTGCACCCGGATACCGCCTGAAATATTGTTCCCATACGGATCAGTATAATGATATCGGACGGAAAATAGTGTTTTACCTGAACGATGAACAGACCGGCGTGGATGTTATCTGCCATTGGCAGTTCTATAAAGACATCCCCGTGATACGCTGCTGGAACAGAGTGGAGAACAACGGGGAAGAAGAGCAGACCGTGGAATATATCTCTAATTTTTATTATGAAGGGATTGAAAAAGAAGGCCGGATACGGCAGGATGAAAAACTGCGGCTGAAGATACCGCATAACAGCTGGCAGAGGGAGATGAACTGGAAAGAATATTCTCTGAGGGATCTTGGAATGGATCTTACACAGAAGAAAGAGCTGCAGCGTTCTTCTTCCATGATCCGCGTCAATAATACGGGAAACTGGTCAACGAAAGAATATCTTCCGATGGCCTGCCTGGAGAATACAGAAACACGAACCGGAATTTTCTGGCAGATTGAGCATAATGGTTCATGGCACTGGGAGATCGGCGACCGGAACGGGCATCTTTATCTTGCGCTGGGAGGGCCGAATGAGCTTTATTCCCACTGGACAAAACAGCTTAAGCCGGGCGAAGCGTTTGAAACAGTGCCTGCTGCTGTGGGTACTGCGCATGAAAAAACAGGGAAAAGTGTATTTGAAGATGCTTTGGAGACGCTGACGCAATACCGGCGCCGCATCCGAAGACCAAATGAAGATAACGAAAGGCTTCCGGTGATTTTTAATGACTACATGAACTGTCTGTGGGGAAAACCGACGGCAGAGCAGGAGATACCGATGATCGATGCCGCTGCGGACGCGGGATGTGAATATTACTGTATCGATGCGGGATGGTATGCGGACGGAGACTGGTGGGACAGTGTGGGAGAGTGGCAGGTGAGCGGCAAGCGTTTCCCGGACGGACTGGAAGCGGTGACAGACTATATCAGGAAGAGAGAAATGATTCCGGGCGTTTGGCTGGAGCCGGAAGTAATGGGGATCAATTGTACACTTGCCCGGAAAGTGCCGGAAAACTGGTTTTTTGTCCGCCATGGCAAACCGGTATATGACAGAAGCCGTTTCCAGCTGGACTACCGGAATCCGGATGTCCGGGCGTATATGGACTCAGTAGTGGACCGGCTTGTCCGAAAGTACAATGTTGGTTATATCAAAATGGATTACAACATAGAACCGGGAATCGGGACGGAGCTCCATTCTGACAGCCCCGGGGACGGGCTTCTGGAACATGAAAGGGCATATCTCGGGTGGCTGGACGGACTTTTCACGCGTTATCCCGGTCTTGTGATTGAAAACTGCGCGAGCGGAGGGCTCAGGATGGATTATGCCATGTTGTCCAGACTCAGTATTCAGTCCACCAGTGATACGGATGACTATATGAACTACCCGGTTATTGCAGCTAATGCGGCTGCAGCAGTGACTCCGGAACAGGCGGCAGTCTGGTCTTATCCGATGACGCGTGATTCATGGAAGGACGAGGACGAATTATGTGAGGAAACGGCATTTAATATGGTCAGTTCCATGCTGCTGCGCATCCATCTGAGCGGACATCTGGCACAATTGGATGAGATGAGGAAAAGTCTGGTAAAAGAAGGCATCGAAGTGTATAAAATGTTCCGTTCGGATATCCCCGGTGCCCTGCCTTTCTGGCCGCTGGGACTGGCGTCGTATCAGGATGAGTGGATTGCTTTCGGATTGAAAAGAAATGATCGTGCATACCTTGCCGTATGGAAACGTGTGGCTGAAGAAAATACATATAATGCCGTCTTAAAAAGTGAAAAAGTAAAGACAAAGCAGATCCCGCTCCCGGAAGATCTGCTGCAGGCGGCAGACGGGGATCCGGATATAGATATCAGGTGTATTTATCCTGCAGCACTGGAAACGGATTACTCATATTGCAGAGAAAACCATACACTGGTGTTTCGGACAAAAAAGAAATTTACTGCCCGTTTGTTCCGGGTGAAGGTAAAGAAAAAAGATACACAGACACAGGAGACATAAATCTATGAATACTACGAAAATATCATTAAATGGTGCGTGGAAGATGGTCCGGTGCGCAGACGGCATGGAATTCGATGCAAAAGTACCGGGCACTGTACTGTCCGTATTTCTGGACAATAAAGCCATTGAAGATCCCTTTTACCGCAGAAATGAATACGTGACAAGAGAGCTGTTCCGAGAAGATTACGAATTCTGCCGTGAGTTTGAAGTGTCAGACAGTGTTCTGAAAGAAGAGCATACTGAGCTTGTCTGCGAGGGGCTTGATACGCTGGCGGAAATCTACATAAACGGAGAGCGTCTTGCACAGACGGACAATATGCACCGGACATGGAGAACCTCTCTCACCGGCGTGATGCGTGCAGGGACGAACACTGTCCGCATTGTTTTCCGTTCACCCCTTAAATATATAGAAGAATATCAGTACAGTGAAAACAGAGAAGTGCAGTATGTGCCCTGCGGATGCATGAAGGGAAACCAGATTCTGAGAAAAGCCCATTCCATGTTTGGCTGGGACTGGGGCCCGCAGCTTATAGATGCTGGAATCTTCCGGGATATTTATCTGGAGGCGTGGAGCGGCGCGCGCATAGAAGATGTCCGGATCTGCCAGCGCCATGACGCGGACGGCAGTGTAAGACTTGAAGTGCAGGCTGTTCTCTCGGAAGCAGACCGGGTGGAAATGAACGTGCACCTCTTTGACGGGAAAGGAAGAGAGATCATCACGGCGGGAATGGAACAGGGAGGGAAGACAGCTGAAGCGGAACTGACAGTTCCGGAACCGAAGCTCTGGTGGCCTGCCGGATACGGTGATCAGCCGTTATACCGGGTGGAGATCCGCTGTTATGACGGAGCGGGCAGGCTGACAGAGCGGGCGGAGAAGACGATCGGACTTCGTACGCTCACGGTCAGCAGAGACACTGATGAGTGGGGCCGGGAGTTCGCATTTATGATAAATGGCGTGAAGATATTTGTCATGGGCGGCAACTATATTCCGGAGGACTGCCTCTATACAAGGATAACGGAGGAGCGTCAGGAGTATCTTGTGCGTTCCATGGTCAGGGCAAACTATAACTGTGTCAGAGTGTGGGGCGGCGGATATTATCCGTCAGATCAGTTCTATGATCTCTGTGACCGGTACGGGCTGATCGTATGGCAGGACCTGATGTTTGCCTGCAACGTTTACGAGGTGACGGATCATTTTGCGGAAAACTGCCGTGAAGAAGTAAGGGACAATCTGAAGCGGCTCAGACATCACGCCTGCCTCGGAATAATATGCGGTAACAATGAAATTGAGTCCGCATGGCATCACTGGGGAGACTTTCAGAAGGAATCCGTGTATCTCCGGGCGGATTATATCCGCCTCTTTGAAGAAATCCTTCCCCGGACGGTCAGGGAAACCGCACCGGATATATTTTACTGGCCGTCATCTCCTTCATCGGGAGGGTGCTTTGATGATCCGGATAATGAGAATAACGGAGATACCCATTACTGGGCAGTCTGGCACGGCCAGCTTCCTTTTACAGACTTTGGAAATCATTACTTCCGGTTCTGCTCGGAATTCGGCTTCCAGTCGTTTCCCTGTATGAAAACGGTTGAGAGTTTTACGGAGAAAGCCGACCGCAATATTTTCTCACGGGTGATGGAGAGCCATCAGAAGAATGACAGTGCAAACGGAAAAATGCTTTACTATCTCTCGGAGAATTTCCGATGTCCGTCCACACTGGAGCAGACAGTCTATATCAGCCAGATACTGCAGGGAATGGCGGTCCGCTATGGCGTGGAGCACTGGAGGAGAAACCGGGGACGCTGTATGGGCGCGCTTTACTGGCAGGTAAATGACAACTGGCCGGCGCCGTCCTGGTCGAGTATCGACTATTTCGGCAGATGGAAAGCGCTCCATTATATGGCGAAAGAATTCTATGCGCGCAGGGCTGCAAGTCTTGAGCTGAACGGCAGCAGGATCCGGCTCTGGGCAGAGAACGAGACTGCTGAAAATCAGGCTTTCCGGATACAGATATACCTGAAGAAGATGGATTTTACTGTTGCAGCTGAGATTACCACGACCGGCAGTGTGGACGCTTTTTCTTCTGTCTGCGGAGCCGAGATTGATCTTGATGACTGCCGCGCGTATCGAAAGCTGAAGCAGGACTGTGCGTCAGACGAAGATCCGGACGAGGCGTTATTTATCGAAGGAGTAGTCGAATATGAGGACGGGACAGTGCGGCGGTCGGTGGAGACACTGCTACCGTATAAGTATCTGCGCCTTACGCCGCCTGTTTTCCGAACGGAGGTCAGCCGGAAAGGAACGGCTTACGAGATCAGTCTGGAGGCGGACGCCTTTGCGGCGTTTGTGGAACTCTCTGTTGACGATGCGGATGTGATTTTCAGCGAGAACTATTTCCATATGACAGGCAGGGGGCAGAAAGTCATCATCCTGAAAGATGAGGATATATCGGGAACAGCTGTTAAAAATGAGGTTGATCTGGCCGGGCGTATCCGGATCAGGAGTGTGGCGGATACTTTCGAATAAATATTTTTAAGCCGTGTTTTACACTACTTACAGAAAAATGT
Organism: Candidatus Mediterraneibacter intestinavium; assembly: GCA_019119205.1. Taxonomy (GTDB): domain Bacteria; phylum Bacillota; class Clostridia; order Lachnospirales; family Lachnospiraceae; genus Mediterraneibacter; species Mediterraneibacter intestinavium. Next base: position 2,143 of record DWXK01000001.1, on the reverse strand, counting down.
TTGAAAATCGACAAAATAGTGCTATACTATGGATATTATAGAGTTACCATAGACTCAGTGGGGATGCCCCGAAGTTACAGAGGCATCCTTTTTATTTAGAGATATTATACTTATAGATAAACCGTTACAGTTCAGACGCTGGTATATCTGACTGTTACTATAAATCAGTGCAAGGGGGTAATGATATGGCAGGAACACTTGAATATGAACAGTTGAACAAGAACCTGGAGGTTGTTGACGGCCATGCCGTAAAGGCTCCCGAGGATTATCAGGATCCGGAGCAGCTCTATCAGGCGCTTGTCGCAAGAGTGAGAAAATACCATCCCTCAACGGATATCTCCATGATCGAGAAAGCGTATAAGATCGCGAAAGAAGCGCATAAAGATCAGGTGAGAAAATCCGGCGAGCCATATATCATCCATCCGCTGTGGGTGGGAATCATCCTTGCAGACCTTGAGATGGACAAAGAGACGATCGTGGCGGGAATGCTCCATGACGCCGTGGAAGATACGGATATGACGCTGGAAGATATTACGAAAGGGTTCGGCGAAGAGGTGGCTCTTCTCGTAGACGGAGTCACAAAGCTGGGACAGCTCAGCTATTCTCAGGATAAGTTGGAAGTGCAGGCGGAGAACTTAAGAAAGATGTTCCTTGCCATGGCAAAGGATATCCGCGTGATCATTATCAAACTGGCGGACCGGCTCCACAATATGCGTACGCTGGAGTTCATGACGCCGGCGAAACAGCAGGAGAAAGCCCGCGAGACGATGGACATCTACGCGCCCATCGCGCAGAGGCTGGGTATTTCCAAGATCAAGACAGAACTCGACGACCTGTCCCTGAAATACTGGAAACCGGACGTCTATTACCAGCTCGTGAAAGATCTGAACGAGCGAAAGACAGAGAGAGAAGAATTTGTCCAGCAGATCGTGGCGGAAGTGTCAAAGCATATGAAGAATGCCAACATCAAGGCAAAGGTCTACGGGCGTGTGAAGCATTTCTTCAGTATCTATAAGAAGATGGTGAACCAGAACAAGACGCTGGATCAGGTGTATGACCTGTTTGCGGTCCGCATCATTGTGGATTCGGTGAAAGACTGCTATGCGGCTCTGGGCGTGATCCATGAGATGTACACCCCTATCCCGGGGCGTTTTAAAGATTACATCGCCATGCCGAAGCCGAATATGTACCAGTCGCTCCACACGACGCTGATGGGGCCTTCCGGACAGCCTTTCGAGATCCAGATCCGTACCGAGGAGATGCACAAGACGGCTGAATACGGTATCGCGGCCCACTGGAAATACAAGGAGGGTGCGGATGCGGCGAAGAGTATGGCGTCTCAGGAGGCAAAGCTCAACTGGCTGCGCCAGATCCTTGAGTGGCAGAGAGATATGTCCGATAACAGAGAGTTCTTAAGTCTGTTGAAAGGCGACCTTGACCTGTTTGCGGAGGACGTCTACTGCTTTACCCCGAACGGTGATGTGAAGAACCTGCCCAACGGCTCCACGCCGGTGGATTTCGCCTACGCGATCCACAGTGCGGTGGGAAACAAGATGGTCGGAGCGCGGGTAAACGGAAAACTTGTCAACATTGATTATAAGATACAGAACGGCGACAGGATAGAGATCCTTACGTCGCAGAATTCTAAGGGACCGAGCCGGGACTGGCTCAACATTGTCAAGAGCACACAGGCGAAAAACAAGATCAACCAGTGGTTCAAGAAACAGTTTAAAGAAGAAAATATTGTCCGCGGCAAGGAGCTGATCGTATCCTACTGCCGCAGTAAGAACATTGACCTGCTGAACATCCTGAAACCGAAATATCAGCAGATCGTACAGAAAAAGTACGGCTTCCGGGACTGGGATGCGGTCCTTGCAGCCATCGGCCACGGCGGCCTGAAGGAAGGCCAGGTGGTGAACCGCCTGCAGGAAGAGTACGAGAAAGAACATAAGAAAGAGATTACGGACGAGACGATCCTTGAGAAGATCTCAGAGGCAAATCGTCAGAAAGTCCATATCGCAAGATCTAAGAGCGGCATCGTAGTAAAGGGCATTAACGATATGGCTGTGCGGTTCTCCAAGTGCTGTAATCCGGTGCCGGGAGACGAGATTGTCGGCTTCGTTACCCGTGGAAGGGGAATGTC
>DWXK01000034.1 GCA_019119205.1 Candidatus Mediterraneibacter intestinavium | reverse complement strand
GTTGACAAAGATACCCTGTGCTGTCTCCGGACGGAGATAAACAGTATTCTTTGCGTCTTCCGTCACGCCCTGGAATGTCTTGAACATCAGGTTGAACTGACGGATATCAGTGAAATTGTGCTTTCCGCAGGTCGGGCACGGGATCTGATGTTCTTCAATAAAGGCAGTCATCTGCTCCTGGGACCATCCGTCCACAGAGCCTTCCAGCTCGATCCCTTTTTCTTCGCAGTAGTCTTCGATCAGTTTATCTGCACGGAAACGCTCATGGCACTCCTTGCAGTCCATCAGCGGGTCGCTGAATCCTCCCAGATGTCCGGAAGCCACCCATGTCTGCGGGTTCATCAGGATCGCGCAGTCAACGCCTACATTGTAAGGATTCTCCTGCACGAACTTTTTCCACCACGCTCTTTTTACATTGTTCTTCAGCTCCACGCCAAGGTTTCCGTAATCCCAGGTGTTCGCAAGTCCCCCGTAGATCTCGGAACCGGGATATACAAATCCCCTTGATTTTGCAAGTGCCACGATCTTGTCCATTGTCTTTTCAACCATTTTATGTTCCTCACATTCTTTTTTCATCTCAATCGTTACTTATTATAACGGCTGTATACTGTTTTTTCAAGGTATTTCCATCCTGTCGGAACAGGACAGGGCATTTTCTCCCGCTGCGCCTGTACAGGATCCGTTTTCCTCATAGTTTTTTCACAGCAGCGTCTCCAGGATCTCCAGCGATTTAAAATGCTTATCCACGTAGATCTCCGTCAGCCGCCTCATCACTTTCCCCAGTTCATCCATGACTTTGTCCGACACTGTAAATGTATATAATTTCTCGATCTTTGCGCTCTCAATGTATTGCATGCTATATAATGTCGAATTATCAAGGATCATGCCGTCGATCACATCTGCACCGCACTCGCTGCACACCAGCCCGCCCTTTGCCGCGCTGAACACAGCCGGTCTGTCGGAAGCACCACACTGCACACACTGAAACACCTGGGGCGCCTGTCCGTTGATCGTCAGCGCTTTCAATTCAAATATGTAGCGGATGAGCTGATTTGGAATATGCGGATTGATCAGCGCGCGGAGTGTCTGGTAGAGAAGTTTCAGCATTTCCCGCTCATCATTGTATTCTTTTGTATAATAACTGGCAAATTCGAGAAAATAAAAACCATAGTAAGCGCCCACCACATCTTCCCTGAGTTCCGCAAAATAGTTGGTGATGCTGGCAGACTGGATCGTGTATGAAGTCCTTCCCTCATACATGGTAAATTCCCCGAACGAGAACGGATTCACCGCGCCCACGAGAGGGCTGTTCGGTCTTCTGGACCCTTTCGCGAACGCGGAGATCTTCCCCTGCTCTTTTGTCAGTATCACGACCCGCCGGTCATATTCCCCCACCGGAGCCGTGGAAAGCACCATTCCTGTAAGTACGATCTGATTCACATTGTTCCTTCCTTCTGTCAGGAGGAGTATCATTGTCTTTCTCCTCCATTTTATAGTTGAGATAATCTTCTATACTCCCGGTCATCATAAACTGGTCCCAATATGTTCCCTGCATCGGCTCACCTCTTCTTAAGTGTTAAAAGTTATACACTTAGGTTCTCCGATTCTGAAAAACACTATACCCCGCAAAAAATACCAGCTCTTTTTCAGCGAGATGCCTTGACACCCGCTGTCTCTGCGGCTCTTTTCACTTCTTCTGCCCCAGCTCCGGTCAGATGCATGATCTCTTCCGGCTCTATCCCTTTTTTGAGCATCTCGATGAGCAGTTCCATCCTGCCCTGCTGTATTCCCTGCTGCAGTCCCTTTTCAATCCCGCGCTGCATTCCGCGGCGGAGCGCACTGCTCATCTGAGAATTATGATCTCTGATCGCTTTCTCACGGGCTTCATATTCGAGCTTTGCCTGTTCATCGGCGCTGAGCTTTTCAAGTTCTTTATAGGCTTCTTCAATATATTCATCTGTCTTTGCCATCTCTTCAAACTCCTTTCCTATCTGCACTGCAATACACGAAAAGAACCCCTCTGTGTCTCTATCTTATCACATCTGTGAGATGTGTCAAAGGCGTATCATCCATGCATTGCTCCGCAATATCAGTTTTCTTGTTCCTCATTGGATCAATGCCTGGATTTCAGGCTCTGAAAATGAGAATAGCGTCACAGATGTCTGTGACAACATTGATAGATACAGGGGACGGACAGAACGCCGTCCCGGTAGAAACAGAATATCATAAACTTGCTTTTATGGCAATCAGCTTCTATATCAGAGGCACAAAAACTCCGCCCGGAACCGACCTCTCAGATTTTACATCCTTCATGGACCGGCTCCGGGCGGAGCTCTTTTGTTTCTCTAATTCTTCTTTCCAGTCATCTCATTTATTCATCTTCCCGATAGCCGAAGTTCTTCATAAGATAATCGCTGTCTCTCCAGTTCTTCTGCACTTTCACCCACAGCTTCAGGTTCACCTTGCAGTCCAGCATCCGCTCGATCTCATAGCGTGCTGTGCTGCCGATCTTCTTGAGCATGCTTCCCTGTTTTCCGATGATGATCCCTTTATGGGAGTCCCGCTCGCAGATGATCGTGGCGTCGATATGCATGACTTTCCGTTCCATCTTCATCCGGTCGATCGCCACCGCGATCCCGTGCGGTATCTCCTCATTCAGGCAGTGGAGCGCCTTCTCCCGGATCAGCTCTGCCACGATCTGACGTTCCGGCTGGTCCGTGATCGTATCTTCATCATAAAACTGCGGTCCGTAAGGGAGATATTTCAGGATCACTTTCACCAGTTCATCCGTGTTGTCTCCGCTGCGGGCAGATACCGGCACGATTTCAGCAAAGTCATACTCTTTCCGGTAAACATCGATCGACGGAAGGATGTCTTCTTTCTTTACCATATCGATCTTATTGATCACAAGGATGACCGGTGTTTTCACTTTCTTAAGCTGGTCAATGATATGACGCTCGCCGGCTCCGATGAAAGTAGTCGGCTCCACCAGCCAGAGCACTACGTCTACTTCATTCAGCGACCGCTCCGCGATGTTCACCATATACTCGCCCAGTTTATTTTTCGCCTTGTGGATCCCCGGCGTATCGACAAACACGATCTGCCCCTCTTCTGTCGTGAGCACCGTCTGGATGCGGTTCCTCGTGGTCTGCGGTTTGTTGGATGTGATCGCGATCTTCTGTCCGATCAGACGGTTCATCAGTGTGGATTTTCCCACGTTCGGTCTGCCGATCAGTGTGGCAAAACCGGATCTGTAATCTTCTCTCATGTATCCTCCTGGTCTGAAATTTCAAAATTTTCTAAATGCTTAATTTAATGTCCTTACTTCCATGAACATCTCTTTCTGCTCTTCGATCTTCTCCTCGCTTCCGATGACGCAGAGCAGGTGCTGGTCCAGCATCGCCCGGACAACGCCTGCCAGAGCGCGGATATCTCCCTGCTGTGCATCCAGGACCTGAGCACGCTCTGTGCGGATCATCTCCTCGGAGACATGGTTCATATAAAGGTTCATGGAGCGTGAGCCTTTCGCCGACGGGTTCATCGGACGGTCCAGGCTGCTCATGGTGCCGATGATAAATTTGTTCATATCACGGTCGCTGACGTCGAAGTTTTCCAGATACTCCACAACTCCCTCGTAGACTTCCATGGTCTTCTCCAGGTTCGGATCCCGGTAAGACATCATATACGCCTCCCCGATCCGGTTGAAGTTGCTCATGCAGCCGTAAGCTCCGCCTTTGACGCGGATGTTCTGCCACAGGTAGTCGTATCCCAGTATCACTTTCAGGATCTGCAGCGCGCCGTTATACTCGGCACCGCCGTCGATAAAGTTTCCGACCCGTGCAACATACTGGACCTTTGAGGAGGTCTTAAATCCCTCGTTGCGTTTTCTGCAGTGGAGCACGCAGTTCTCTTCCGGAAGTTCTCCGCCAGCGTTCAGTTTTCCTGTGATCGCGGAAAATGCCTTCTCCATCGGTTCCAGCCCTTCCTTTGAAGAAGTGTAGCTCACCATCAGATTATCCGCGCGGAAGATGCGCTGTGCGATCTCTTTTAAATTCCGGATCAGTTCTTCTTTGTGCCCGTCAAAGTCTTCCTCGATCTCTTTGACCACCTCGTAGAATCCGATCCCGTCTGTATCGTCCTTGAATTTCGCCATTGGCGACGTATAGGAGAGGGCTCTCAGTGCCGCTGTGGTATGTCCGGATGACAGGAAGGACATCTGCAGCCTGGATTTCAGCATAGCCAGGATCTCTTTTAACCGCTTCTCATCATCCAGTCTGGATTCCATCAAGATTTCGCGCATCATGGAAAAGAGCACATCCATCTTCGGATAAAGCGCCTTTCCTTTCATCTCAAAGGTAGCGCGGAATGCCTTTTCCTTTACCTTTGTCACATCTGTATAAAGTTCCAGGGACGTCCCGATCCCGCCCGTGTGGACATTGATCTCATTGAACAGCTCCCCGTATTCGTAATTGTTTGTGTCGATGATCCCGAGGACGCTCTGCAGGATGCCCACGTATGGCAGGAGTTCCTCACGGATGCCGGACAGGTCGAACATCAGCGTCGCATAACCGATCCCGTTGGTCTCCACATCATGGTGGACCACTTTCACTCCTCCGACCTCTTTCTCTTCATTACAGATCGGAGCGATCTCACGTGAGATATCTTCCCGCTTCAGGACCGGGATCTTCGCCATATCTTCCGGGCTGTCCTCTTCTTCCTGGTATGCTTCCAGCTCCTGCGCCGCCTTCACCATCTGTTCTCTTTCTTCCCGGCTCAGGCTCTGTTTGTAAGCTTCCAGCTTCTGGGCCAGCGCCTGATCCATCTTCGCCGTGCGCCCCCGTTCCGGACGGATGATGACGATGGAGCCGTGAGTATTATCCAGCAGATATTTCCGGATCAGTTCTTCAAAATATCCTGTGTCCACCTGGCTTTTCAGGAACTCAAAGGTGGGGATCGCCTGCATGTGGATAAACGGTTTCTCGTCGTCATAAAGCCAGCTGTCAAAAAGCTGCAGTCCGTACATCAGTCCCCGCGGGTAGTTTCCAAAGTCCGCCTCACGGAACCGGAACTCATGGTAGTTGATCCCTGCCCGGAGTGCTTTCTTATCCATCCCCTTCTCTGCGATCTCCCTAAGAGTATCCTCGATCACACGGATGAACTCCTCTTTCTGCTCCACGTTCGCATTCTTGGAAATGACGGAGAAGATGGGCTGATAGATCCCATTATCGTAGGATCCCATAATGTCCTTTCCGACGCCCGCATCCACCAGCGCTTTTTTCAGCGGAGCGCCCGGCGCGGACAGGAGCGCATAGTCCAGGATCTGGAATGCAAGGTAAAGCTTCTCATCCAGGGAGGTTCCGATCACCTTGTTCCAGGAAAGGTAGGTATTATCCTCCTCACTCTCGTCACTTGTGATGGAGTATTCCTGGACCACCTCTTTCATCTGGGAAAACGGTTCCTGGTAACGGATCCTGGAATCCACTTCCGCCGCGTCAAAATCTGAGAGATAGTTCTCATCCAGCCAGCGAAGTTTCTCCTCCATATCCATATCTCCGTACACATAGATATAACTGTTGGACGGATGATAGTATTTCCTGTGGAAATCAAGGAACTGCTCATAGGTCAGTTCCGGGATCACTTCCGGGTCACCGCCGGATTCATTTGCATAGGATGTATCCGGGAAAAGCGAGTTCAGTATCACCCGGTCGAGCACTCCCTCCGGGGAGGAAAACGCTCCCTTCATCTCATTGTAGACAACCCCGCTGATGGTCAGCTCGCCGTCCGGGTCATCCAGCTTGTAACTCCAGCCTTCCTGCCGGAAGATCTCGTCATGTTTATAAATGTTCGGATAGAACACAGCGTCCATGTACACATGCATCAGGTTCTGGAAATCCTTGTCATTGCAGCTCGCCACCGGGTATACCGTCTTGTCCGGATAGGTCATCGCGTTCAGGAACGTGTTCAAAGATCCTTTCACCAGTTCTACAAAAGGATCTTTCACCGGGAAATCCCGGGAACCGCACAGAACAGAGTGTTCCATGATATGAGGAACTCCCGTGCTGTCAGAGGGCGGCGTGCGGAATCCGACGGCGAACACTTTGTTCTCATCATCGTTTTCCATGAGCAGGACTCTCGCCCCGCTCTTTTTGTGCCTTAAAAGGATCCCTTCTGACTTCAGGTCAGATAAATTTTCTGTCTGCACTACTTCATATGATGTCAGATCATATATGCTCATACTTCAGCTAATCTCCTTGTCTCTGCTATTCTCCTCATCTGTGCCCGGCAGTCCACACATTTCTCGGCATGCTCTCCGCCAGGCTGTGAGCAGTGTTCTTTTTTCATGTTTCTTAGTATAACACTAACTTCTTCTCTTTAAAAGTACAAGAATATCCCGCCCAGGGTTGTTTCATGAA
>DWXK01000033.1 GCA_019119205.1 Candidatus Mediterraneibacter intestinavium | reverse complement strand
CGGTCCGAAACTGTGCAGTGGCTCGCATTTCGCGTATCCGCAAAAACACAGATAGAAATCCGAAAATTTTCTGTTCTTAAACCGAAAAACATGTGCTTCTTCCATCCCGCGCCCCTTTCTCCCTGCATTTTGAAGTCTGAGCTCTGTCTATTTGTGATAGGGTTGTGCATAACGTACCCAAGTGCGAAAAAATCGCCTCTATTTATGATATGGTTCCCCATTTATGATCCGATAACTCCGATACACCTGCTCCAGCAATATCACCCTCATCAGCTGATGGGGAAATGTCATCTTAGAAAAACTCAGCGCGTAATCTGACCGCTTCAGCACCTCTTCCCCAAGCCCGATCGAGCCCCCGATCACAAAGGCGATACTGCTTTTCCCCTGTATGCCGAGAGACTCGATCTTCTCTGCCAGTTCTTCCGATGAGAGCATCTTCCCGCCGATCTCCAGGGTGATCACATACATGTCGTCCCGGATATGTTTGAGGATACGCTCCCCTTCTTTATCCCTTATGCTCTTTTCTACGACTTCACTCGCCTGATCCGGAGTCTTCTCATCCGCCACCTCCAGGATCTCCAGCCTGCAGTAACGGCTCAGCCGCTTACTGTATTCGGCTATCGCATCTCTTAAGTACTTTTCTTTGATCTTCCCTACTGTTATCAATGTGATCTTCATCTTTCTCCCTCTTTTGTTTCCGTGCCCTCTGCCATCTTAAAATGTGGGATCGTCTGCTCTGCATTCAAGGCGGATCCCATCCTGAGCCGGACCTTCGAGCAGATTTCCTTCATAGTCGAACCGGGATCCGTGACAGGGACAGTCCCACGTCCGCTCGTCCGGATTCCAAGCAAGCTGGCAGCCCGGATGGGGACACACGATGTCTACCTGGAATAACTGACCATCCTCTGCTCTGTAGACGCCGACTTTCCCCTCCGCCGTCTCCACAATGGAGGCGTTCCCCGGTGCGATCAGGTTCACCGTATCTCCGGGGATATGAAAGAACCGCTTCATCAGTCCCTTTACAGCCTTTCCGCTGTCCTTCATGATCTGCGGGATCTCCTCGGACGAGAATCTGTCCGGTGAAAAGGCATCCGTGTAAAATACATTCCCGGAAAATTCAGCGGATGAAACTGTGCCTGTCCCCGGAACTTTACACCTCCCGCACAGGGGACCGGTATCTCCAATTTTCTCACCAGAGAGGCCGGGGCGCCAAGCTTTGACGCAGCCTCCGCCTCCAGGACAACCGTGTGCACGCCTTCGCGTTCCAGAGTGTAAGCGGCCAGTATCCCCGCCATGCCTCCTCCGATCACGGCAACATCAGCCCGGATATCTCCCTTCAGACTCTCCCGTTCTTTTATTCTGTCTGTCTTCACAGCCATATACATACAATTCCTGCAGTGCCCTCGTGGCACAGATATATTCCGCCTGGTTTTTCAGCGGATTTCCTTTCTTCCCACGGATCGTGAACACCTGGTCAAACTCCAGCCCTTTCGCCAGATAGAAAGTCGTCACGGTCAGCCCTCTCTTGAAGGCAGAGCTGTCCCGGTCCACATATGCCGCATCAACGCCCCGTTTTACGAGCAGACGGTATATATCGTACGCCTCCTCCTCTGTCATAGTGATCACGGCTCCGGTCTCATAACCGTTTTCACCCAGAGACAGGTTATCCTTTATCTCATCCAGCATCTCCTCTTCCGAGGAAAACGTCTTTTCTTCCACATCTTTTCCGTGCCGCTCCAGAAGTTCCAGTCCTGTGATGCCGCTGATCTTTCCTGCATATCTGGCGATCTCATACGTATTCCGGTAACTCTTGTTCAGCACCACTTTCCGGATCTCTTTCCCGAATATCTTCGGCAGGAATCTCAGCACATCCTGCTGTTTGGTATCCAGTGTCTGCGCGTAATCACCAAGTATGGTCATCCTGCACTGAAAGATCTGGTTCAGGAGTACATACTGCAGGAATGAGTAGTCCTGCATCTCATCGATCACAAGATGTTTGATGTTCTTCTTCGCGCCGTGCCCCTGGAGCCGGTATTTCAGATACAGCATGGGGAACACATCTTCATACTGCACCTTTCTCCTCTCATACGGGACATCCGGCAGCAGGTCATATCCATAATCCTCCAGAAGCCAGTTATAGATGGTATAGATGTCTTTTGTCACATACATACTGTCGAACTTTTCCTGAAGGAGTATGCGGTCTTCATCAGAGATGTTCCTTCCCTTGAGCGTCTCATATGCATCCACAAAGTATTCCATCACCGCGTCCATCCTTGCCAGGAGCGGCGTCTCCTGAAATTTAAAATAAAACATGCGGATCAGTTCTTCTTCCGTCATCTTCGCTCCGCGGAAGCTGATCTCCCGGAAATCTACCAACCGGTCTTCCAGAGTTGCCAGGAAGCCTTCGATCAGTCCCACAAAGTCCTCCGACTGCTTCAGCCGAAAGCGTTCCTTCTCCTGTTCATCCGGAAATTTCATGATCCTCTCCAGATGATCATACCTGTCCTCACAGTCCGCCGCTGTATCCTTTAATTCTTTGTAGGCAAACAGGTCAAAACTCATTTCCCGGATATTCTCTTCTCCCAGTTCAGGAAGGATATGGGAAATGTAATCTGCAAACACGCTGTTGGGCGAAAGGACAAGCACATTGGATGACTTCAGATTCTGTCTGTCATGGTAAAGAAGGTAAGCAATCCTGTGAAGCGCGATAGAAGTCTTTCCGCTCCCTGCCGCTCCCTGGATCACCAGGATCTTGTCTTTCGTATTCCGGATGATCGCATTCTGTTCCTTCTGTATAGTCCGGACGATGTTTTTCAGCTTCACATCTCCGTTATTTCCCAGTTCCTGCTTCAGGATCTCATCATCGATCTTTGTATCACTCTCAAAGGCATAGACCATCTTTCCCCCGCGGATCTTGTACTGCCATTTTGACAGGATCTCTCCCTCTATCTCCCCGGCGGGAGCCTCATAGGATGCAGGGCCCTTGTCATAATCATAGAACAGTCCGCTCACCGGAGCGCGCCAGTCGTAGATCAGCGGCGTCATGCCTGTCTTTTCTGCGAAATTGCCGATGCCAATGTAAAACGGCTCTGCCTCATCCTCCCCGTCAAACACAAAGTCCACTCTTCCGAAAAACGGTGAATCTGCCATTCTCTCAAAGCGGTGTTTCAGGGCGAGACGGTCCTGGTTCGCGTTCACCTGATTGAGGAGCGCCTGCTGATTGTCATAATCTTCGTATCCGTACTGGTCCATCTCCGTGTAGTTTTCCCAGTAATATTCGTGCATGTTCTCGATCTCTTTCTGTCCTTCATCGAGAGACTGCTTTATCTCTTCAAGCCTCAGCCTTATCTTTTCTCTCACGTCTTTTAAGAACAATTTGCCGTCCATATATCTGCTGTTCTCTGCCATTACTTCCTTCTCCAGTCTGTTAGAATATATTTTCGTGTCCCAAAAGGGCGATAGCAATAGTATAACATGTATTTTTCGAAAAAAGGTCACAAATTAATCATATTTTTTATTTATAATACACTCCAGTCCGAATATTAAATGAAGTGAGGTAACATGCTTTATGAAAAAAGAGAACCGAAGAATGGCTCAGCAGCGGAGAGCTGAGGAACGCGGAATACAGCATAACTGCGAAGAAAGAAAAGAGCACTCCGGCAGGAACATCCTGTTCTCTGCCAAAGTGCTCTTTTCTTTTTGTATCTGCTGTCGCATATCACATTTTTTCTATTATCCCCGCGTCTGCTTTCTCTTCAGACGGTTCAGTTCTTCCTTCTCCTCGCGGCTGACCCGGTAAGATTCCCGGATCTTCTGGATCGCTTTATTGTGTGTAAAGTCATCCATCGCGTCATTCTCGAGAAACTGCCGTGTCTTTTCCGGGAATTTCACGTAACATACCTGTACCGTCCAGGCAACACCCATCTTTGTGTAATACCCGTCATTCCGGATCTGCCCGCAGCAGCGCAGTATATCATCGATATGCTCTGCATCCACGAAGTGTGACATCATCGCCACGATCATAAAACGGAGTTCAAATTCCTTTTTGCTGTCCCGGAATCTCAGGAGATAGTCAAACCAGTACTCCGGTTCCTTCTCCATAAACTTATAACTCGTGACACAACTGTCGCATACAGCCCAATTTGCGATCTTTGGAACGAATTCGTCCAGATACGTCCTCCGCTCTTCCCGGTCCATCTTCGCATATCCGAGAACCATTCCCTGGAGCATGATCTCCTCATGGAATGAATTTTCAAGAGTCATCTCCCGGCACTCATCCAGATATTCTCTGAACCCGTTTCTGGCGATCTCCTTCGCCAGCTTTCTCAATGCGGGAAGGCGGATGCCGATCACGTTTTCGGTGCCCGGCAGGAGTTTCTGGTTAAACTCCTTATAATCCGTCTCCGCGAGAGCAGAAAGCCTTTTTCTTATCTCTTCTGTTATCCTGACCGATTCCATTGTACCTTTTGTACACTCCGACTTATTTCCCGGAAAGATACTCGTCGATCCCTTTTGCTCCGGCTTTTCCTGCGCCCATCGCCAGGATAACTGTAGCAGCGCCGGTCACAGCGTCTCCGCCGGCGAACACGCCTTCCTTGGAAGTCTGTCCGTTGTCGTCATCGGCAACGATACATTTTCTCCGGTTTGTCTCCAGTCCCTTCGTCGTAGAAGAGATCAGCGGGTTCGGAGAAGTCCCCAGAGCCATGATCACAGTATCTACCTCGATATCATACTCTGAGCCGGGGATCTCCACCGGACGTCTTCTTCCGGATGCATCCGGCTCGCCCAGTTCCATCTTGATGACAGTCACGCTCTTGATATTTCCGTTCTCATCCACGTTGATCTTCTTCGGGTTCGTCAGCAGGTCGAAGATCACGCCCTCTTCCTTCGCGTGGTGTACCTCTTCCACCCTCGCCGGGAGTTCCGCTTCACTTCTTCTGTAGACGATATGTACGTCCGCACCCAGCCGGAGTGCAGTCCTCGCCGCATCCATGGCAACGTTTCCGCCGCCTACGACCGCCACTTTCTTTCCGGCGATGATCGGCGTATCATACGCGTCATCAAACGCCTTCATCAGGTTGCTCCTGGTCAGGTACTCGTTGGCGGAGAAGACGCCGTTGGCGTTCTCTCCCGGGATTCCCATGAACATCGGGAGTCCGGCTCCGGAACCGATGAACACTGCTTCAAATCCTTCTTCTTCCATAAGCTGGTCGATCGTAGTCGATTTTCCGATGACCACGTTTGTCTCAAATTTTACGCCAAGTTCTTTTACTTTCTCGATCTCTTTTGCAACGACCTTCTCCTTGGGAAGACGGAATTCCGGGATGCCGTATACCAGCACGCCGCCCAGTTCGTGGAGTGCCTCGAACACTGTCACGTCATACCCTTTCTTCGCCAGGTCTCCCGCGCAGGTAAGACCGGACGGGCCGGAACCGATGACAGCGACTTTGTGCCCGTTCATCTTGTCTGCGCCCACCGGCTTGATGTCGTTCTCAAGAGCATAGTCCGCAACGAACCGCTCCAGCTTTCCGATGGACACCGGCTCGCCCTTGATACCGCGGATACATTTTCCCTCGCACTGTGACTCCTGCGGGCAGACACGTCCACAGATGGCCGGCAGGGCGCTGGACTTTCCGATCACTTTGTATGCTTCCTCGATATTTCCTTCCTTCACTTCATGGATGAACGCCGGGATATCAATCGATACCGGACATCCGTCGATGCATTTTGCATTCTTGCAGTTCAGGCATCTTCCTGCCTCTTCCACTGCTTCTTCCATGTTATATCCGAGACAAACCTCCTCAAAGTTTGTCGCACGTACTTTCGGGTCCTGTTCCCTGACAGGAACTTTCTTTAACACATCTGCCATTATTCGTCACCTCCGCAATGTCCACATCCGCCGTGATGGGTGTCGCCTTCCTGCAGCTTCAGGAGCGCACGTCCTTCTTCGGTCTTATACATCTGGCTTCTCTTCATCGCCTGATCAAAGTCCACAAGGTGTCCGTCAAACTCCGGTCCGTCAACACATGCAAACTTGATCTCATCGCCCACCTGCAGACGGCAGGCGCCGCACATTCCAGTACCGTCCACCATGATCGGGTTCATGCTGACGATCGTCGGGATCTCCAGCTTCTTGGTCAGCAGACATACGAATTTCATCATGATCATCGGTCCGATCGCGACACAGACATCGTATTTCTTTCCTTCATTGACCAGTTCTTCCACCATTGTGGTGACCATGCCCGCATGACCATATGTACCGTCGTCCGTACACGGATAATAGTTTCCGGAAACAGCCTTCATCTCATCTTCAAGGATCAGCATGTCCTTTGTCTTTGCGCCAACGATCACGTCCGCCTCGATCCCCCGCTCTTTCAGCCATTTTACCTGCGGGTATACAGGAGCCGCGCCCACACCTCCTGCAACAAAGAGCATCTTCTTATTCTTTAATGTCTCCAGATCCTCATGGACAAACTCGGATGGACATCCCAGAGGTCCTGTAAAGTCGCGGAAATAGTCTCCCGCTCTCAGGTTTCCCATCTTTGTCGTGGAAGCGCCTACTTCCTGTACCACGATGGTGATCGTTCCGGCTTCTCTGTCATAATCACAGATCGTCAGCGGGATACGTTCGCCCTTTTCATCCATCTTAACAATCACAAACTGACCCGGCTCGCAGTGCTGTGCAACACGCGGCGCATGTACGTCCATCAGAAAGATCTTATCAGCCAGTTTTTCCGCTTTCATTATCTGATACATGGTCATCCTCCTTCAAAATCACTCTTTCAATATAATACGCCATAAATCGCATGATAGCAAGTAATTATATCATGGTTCTGCTTTATCCTGCAATAAAAACTGTCTGCCATCAGAAAACGTGCTATCAGAAAACGGACCGCCCGTTTCCGGGCAGTCCGCTCTGTTACATTATGATCGGTTCATTAGAAATCAACTTCAGTTCCATAGTATGTGCATGTGAGGAGTTTTTCCATCGCAGCCGGATCGATCGGGCGAGGATTGGAGCCGGTGCATGCGTCACCTACAGCAAGTTCAGCGATATGAGCGACCTTCTCTTTAAACTCGTCCTCGTTGATGCCGAACTCTTTCAGCGTCTTCGGGATGTTGAGTTTAGCATTGAACTCGTTGATCTTCTCTCTTAAGCTGTTGATCAGGGCTTTCTCTGATGTTCCCGAAAGTCCCATCCTGCGGGCGATCTCTGCGTAACGGCCTGCCGCTACCGGATCTTTTGCATTATATGCGATTACATAAGGAAGATAGATCGCATTCGCGCAGCCGTGCGGAATGTGTCCGGTGGAGAATGCAGCTCCTGTCTTATGAGCCATAGAGTGTACGATACCGAGCAGCGCGTTGGAAAATGCCATTCCTGCAAGACACTGTGCATAATGCATCTGCTCTCTTGCTTCCATGTTGCAGTTATAGGATGCCGGCAGATAGTCCAGAACCATCTCGATCGCCTGGAGTGCCAGCGGATCTGTGAACGGTCCGTGAAGAGTAGATACATACGCCTCTATCGCATGTGTCAGCGCGTCCATTCCTGTATATGCAACCTGTTTTACCGGAAGTCCTGATACAAGGTCCGGATCAACGATCGCAACATCCGGTGTGATGTTAAAGTCAGCCAGCGGATATTTCACGCCTGTCTGATAATTTGTGATAACTGAGAATGCGGTAACCTCTGTTGCTGTTCCGGATGTAGACGGGATCGCAGCGAATTTTGCTTTCTGTCTCAGTTCCGGGAAATTGAACGGTGTGCAGAGATCCTCGAAAGATGTCTCAGGATACTCATAGAAAGCCCACATCGCTTTTGCAGCGTCGATCGGAGAACCTCCGCCCATGGATACGATCCAGTCCGGCTCAAACGCACGCATCGCTTCTGCACCTTTCATGACTGTCTCAACGGACGGGTCCGGCTCAACACCTTCAAACACCTGAACTTCCATCCCTGCTTCTTTCAGATAGTTTACAGCTCTGTCAAGGAAGCCCTGGCGCTTCATGGAACCTCCGCCCACTACAAGCATTGCTTTTTTCCCTTTCAGGTTTTTCAGTTCTTCCAGACATCCTTTTCCGTGATAAATGTCTCTTGGTAAACAAAATCTGCTCATTTCCAGCATCTCCTTTATGTATATTTTGTTATTTTTTTAACACACATATTATACCTCTCTTAATAAAAGAATGCAACCAGATTTTTGTAAAAAATCAATAAAATTCCTTACAAAATCCGGCTGCATTTTAAACATTTTACTCTATCGCACTGTCACTTTCAATCAGTGAAGCAGCATTCTCTATCATTCTGAACGTGTGATATAGTTTCTCGTCGTCACATCTGTCGATTTCCCGTTGTTGTCGTTGATAAGGACCGCGCTGAAAATAGTCTGCGTATCCTGAGGCATATCAATGGGGCCGCTGTATTTTTCCGAGTCACTGGTCGGTGTGGATCCGTCCATCGTGTAATATGCCGTATATCCTTCCGGTACTGTAATGGTGATCTTTGTCGGTTGTGTGTACTGCCCTGTTGCCGGTGTGACCGCAGGTGCATCCACGATCGGGAACTCGATCGTATATTTTCCGGAAGCAATCACACTCGGTATCCCGTTTGCGTTCACGGCGATAGCCCGGATCTCCGTCTCCCCTTCATCCTGAAGGAGGACCGGTTCCGTGTACTCTGTACTGGACTCCGTTGGGTCCGTGCCGTCTGTTGTATAGTAGATCGTTCCCCCGGTCTCAGAGGAGATCGCTACTTCCTGGACTTCATTGTAGGTCCCCTCTTCCAGGCTGAACTGGGGCGCATCCGACACATAATCAGCTACCGCACTCAGGACCGTCTCATCTTCACAATCCTGGAGCAGCGCAGAGATCTTATCCTGCTGTTCCGTATCCACATAAAATGCGATCGCAGCCTGGTACAGCTCGGCATTGGACGGCTGTGTCTCCAGCGCTGTCAGGAAGACAGACTCTGCCCCTTCCAGATCATCCTGGTCGATATATACCTGTGCGAGTCCCGTATATGCCCCGCTCCGTGATCTGTCCTTTGTGACAGCCCGGTTGAACAGATTCTGCGCCTCTTCGTAATCGTCTGTCTGGAGTGCGTCATACCCCCTGTTCACAACTCCCGTATACGAGTTCTGATAGATCACATAAACGCCCACTACGATCAGCACGAGCAGAAAGAACAGGAAAAGGAGGAGATTTCTTCTCTTTTTCTTTGCCGCCTCCCTGCGCTTCATCTGCTGCTGGCGTCTCCGCTCCTCAGAGGACCTGCGCCTTTCATCCATATCCTCCGGGATCCGTCCGGTCGAGCCTCGTTTTACTGCACCGGTATTTCCTGTATTACCACGGTTCACTGCACCTGTATTGCCTGCAGTGCCGCGCCTCATGCTTCCCGTATCCCTTCCCGCTGCACTCTGGCGTTCCGGAGCTCCCGCGCGCCGCATCCGCGCACGCCGCTCCTCGCGCAGGCGTTCCATCTCACCCTGGCTGAGTACCCTCGTAGAATTTACATTTCCGGTAACGTTCTCTCTTCGCGCCCTTCTGATGTCCCCGGTCTGGATCTGCCGGGTCGCCCCTTCGACCGATCCCCGCACTTCCCGTGTAAGGACATCATCCAGAGGATTATAATCCGGAACGATCTGGACTTCCGCACCGCATTCGGGACAAATCATCTGATCATCCGGGATATTTGCTCCGCAATGTGTACATCTCATAGTGCTTCCTCCTAACAGCGTACGGTCTCAACACAGTTATCCATCAGCATGGCGATCGTCATGGGACCGACGCCTCCCGGCACCGGCGTGATCGCGGATACTTTCGGCTCCACACTCTCAAGATCCACGTCTCCGCACAGACGGTTCTGGTCATCCCTGTTCATTCCCACATCGATCACCACCGCACCGTCTTTCACGTACTCTGCGGTTATAAAGCGTGCTTTTCCGATCGCAGCGATCAGGATATCTGCCTGAGATGTGACAGCCGCCAGGTCTTTCGTCCTGGAGTGAGTCACCGTGACTGTCCCGTTCTCACGGAGAAGGAGCGCCGCCATGGGTTTTCCTACGATGTTGCTCCTTCCGACGATCACACAGTTCTTCCCTTCGATCCCGATCCCGGAACGCTTCAAAAGCTGTATGATCCCTGCAGGCGTGCAGGACAAAAATCCTTTCTCACCTATCCAGAGTCTTCCTACACTGACCGGATGGAATCCGTCTACGTCCTTGTCAGGTGAAATGGTCCGGATGATCTTATCCTCGTCGATGTGCTCCGGAAGCGGGAGCTGGACAAGGATCCCGTTGACCGACTCATCCTGGTTCAGTTCTTCTATCAGCCTGACAAGTTCATCCTCCGTCGTCTCTTCAGGAAGTTCGTATGCTCTGGACTCGATCCCGATATATGCACACGCCTTCTTCTTATTTCTCACATAGACTGTAGAGGCAGGATCACTGCCCACCTGCACTACGGCAAGGCAGATCTCTTTTCCCTGTTCTTTCAGCTTCTGTACTTCAACCTTTAATTCATCTTTGATCTCCTGTGAGATCCGTTTTCCGTCAATTAACTGCGCCATTGATTTCTCCTTTAAAACAGACCTGTGATCCTTCCGTCCTCTGCCACGTCGATCCCGTTCGCCGCCGGAACTTTCGGCAGCCCCGGCATCGTCATGACCGCACCGGTCAGCACGACCACAAAGCCGGCTCCCGCACTGACATAAACTTCACGGATATGGATATCAAAATCCTCCGGACGCCCCAACTTCTTTGCATCATCTGACAGAGAATACTGGTTCTTTGCCATGCAGACAGGGAAAGAGCCGAATCCCATTGACTCGATCTTTGCGATCTGGCGCTGGGCTGCCGGTTCATAAACGACGCCTCTCGCACCGTAGATCTCTTTTGCGACAGTCTCGATCTTTTCCTGCAGAGAGAGACTGTCATCATAGAGCGTATGGAAACCGCTCTCTTTTGTCTCCAGAGTCTCCAGTACTTTCTCCGCGAGCGCGATACCTCCCTCACCGCCTTTTTCCCAGACCTCGGAAAGAGCGAACTCGCATCCTCTCTCCTCACAGAATTTGCGGATATATTCATTCTCCGCCTCTGTATCTGTGATGAAGGAGTTCAGCGTGACGATCACAGGCACTCCATATTTCTGTATATTTTCGATGTGTTTTTCAAGATTTACGATCCCTTTTGCAAGAGCGTCCAGGTTTTCTTCTGCAAGGTCGCTCTTTGCAACTCCACCATTATACTTCAAAGCACGCACTGTTGCAACAAGAACAACGGCGTCAGGTTTCAGTCCTGCCATCCTGCACTTGATGTCAAAGAACTTTTCAGCCCCGAGATCCGCTCCAAATCCCGCCTCCGTGATGGTGATATCGCTGAGTTTGAGCGCCATCCGGGTCGCACGCACACTGTTGCATCCATGAGCGATGTTGGCAAAAGGTCCGCCGTGCACCAGCGCAGGTGTATGCTCCAATGTCTGGATGAGATTAGGCTTGATGGCATCTTTGAGCAGGGCGGTCATGGCGCCGGTCGCTTTCAGGTCATCTGCGGTCACCGGATCACCGTCAAAATCATACGCCACGATGATCTTTCCGAGCCTGCGTTTCAGATCCGCAAGATCATTCGCAAGGCAGAGGATCGCCATGATCTCGGAAGCTACGGTGATGACAAAATGGTCTTCCCTCACCATACCGTCCATCTTGTTCCCAAGTCCCACGACGATATTTCGGAGCACCCTGTCATTCATGTCCAGGCAGCGTTTCCATACCACCTGTCTCGGATCGATCCCGAGGGCATTGCCCTGCTGGATATGGTTGTCGAGCATAGCCGCGAGCAGGTTGTTCGCGGAAGTGATCGCATGGAAATCCCCGGTAAAATGAAGGTTCAGATCTTCCATCGGAACGACCTGTGCGTAACCGCCGCCTGCAGCGCCGCCCTTGATCCCGAAACAGGGTCCCAGGGAAGGCTCTCGCAGAGCGATCAACGCTTTCTTTCCCATTTTCGCCATCGCCTCGCCAAGCCCTACCGTAGTAGTCGTCTTGCCCTCTCCTGCGGGGGTCGGGTTGATGGCGGTCACAAGGACAAGTTTTCCGTCCTCATTATCCTTGATCCGGTCCCAGAGTTCATCTGAGAGTTTTGCTTTATATTTCCCGTAAAACTCCAGTTCATCCTCTGCGATCCCGATAGTCGCTGCCACATCCTTGATGTGCATCATTTCCGCTTCCTGAGCGATCTGAATATCTGTCTTCATTTTTCTCCTCCTCTTCATCTATGACTGTTCTTCTATGTACTGATCAAATTCTTCTTTCGTCATCAGGATCTTCCTCGGTTTGGTCCCTTCCTCCGGACCGACCACGCCGGCTTCTGCAAGCTGGTCCATGATCCTGGCAGCACGGTTGAAACCGATCTTAAACATCCTCTGCAGCATGCCGATGGATGCCTTTTCCTTATCGATGATCAGTTTCCCTGCCTCGATAAAGTAAGCGTCGTGTTCCTCCCTGCTCTCTCCCGGCATGGCTTCCTGCTGACCGGGAAGATTTGTGTTCATATGTTCCTCAAGTTCGTTGTTATAAGATGTATTTCCATTACTGCTGATCAGATAATCCACGACCGACTGGACTTCCTTGTCAGAGACAAAGGACCCCTGTACACGTACAGGTTTTGGATAACCCGACGGATAAAAGAGCATGTCCCCTTTTCCCAGAAGTTTCTCAGCCCCGTTCATGTCGATGATCGTCCTGGAATCAACACCGGACGAAACCGAAAATGCGATCCTGGAAGGCATATTTGCCTTGATCAGTCCGGTGATGACATTGACGGAAGGCCTCTGGGTCGCAAGGATCAGATGGAGCCCTGCAGCTCTGGCAAGCTGTGCGAGACGGCAGATGGCGCCTTCCACCTCTCCCGGAGCCACCATCATCAGGTCCGCGAGCTCGTCGATGATGATGATGATCTGCGGAAGCTTCTTCTGCACATCGGCAGCCGTCTCCCCTTTTTCCACCTTCTCGTTAAACCCTTTCAGGTCCCTGACATTATACTCTGCAAACAGTTTGTATCGTTTCTCCATCTCGGCGACCGCCCAGTTCAGGGCTCCTGCCGCCTTTTTCGGGTCCGTCACGACCGGGATCATCAGGTGCGGGATACCGTTGTAGACGCTCAGCTCCACAACCTTCGGATCCACCAGGATGAGCTTTACATCCTCCGGGTCTGCTTTATAGATGATACTCATGATCAGGGTATTGATACATACAGATTTTCCAGAGCCGGTAGCACCTGCAACGAGCAGATGAGGCATCTTCGCGATGTCTGCGACGACTACCTTCCCGGCGATATCTTTTCCAACAGCGAAAGTGATCGGTGAACTGCTGGACTGGAATTCTCTCGATTCCAGAAGGTCACGCAGCATGACCGCGGTGTTCTCGCTGTTTGGCACTTCGATGCCGACTGCCGCCTTTCCCGGGATCGGCGCTTCGATCCTCAGGTCTGCAACAGCAAGGTTCAGCTTGATATCGTCTGCCAGCCCTACGATCCTGCTCACCTTGACTCCCTGTTCCGGCTGTAGTTCATACCGGGTCACAGACGGTCCGCAGCTGGCGTTGGTCACATGCACCCCCACTCCAAAATTCTGAAGTGTCTGCTCCAGTTTCTTTGCCGTTGCACGCAGATGGGCGTCTGAGTCGCCGCCGCCTTTTTTTCCTCTCTTCAGCAAAGAGAGCGGAGGTGTATGGTAAACGGGAAGCTCTTTCTCCTCACTTTCCCTCACAGCTTCAGCTACATTCTCTGTCTCGGCAGCCACTGCTGCGGCATCCTGACGGTTCTTTCTGCGTTTTGTCTTTCCAGTCTGGCCGGAAGGAGCATCCGTCTCCTCCGTTTCCTGCAGCCCAGGCTCTGTCTGCGGCATTTCCGCCGCAGGGATATCGCTCCGGGCCGCAGAAAGATCCGGCATCTCCTCTGTCTGGGATCCGTCTGACGGCTCCGCCCTGTTTATGACAAACAGATCCGGCTGTTCCTCTGGGAATGGGCTCTCCATCGGTCCGTCAAGAGTAAGTTCCTGAAGGTCCGGATTCTTTCTCCTGCCTCGTCTTTTCTTTTCTCCAGAGCCATTCTCCGGCTCAAGGGTGGTCGCAAAGGAAACACCGGAAACTTTCCGCTCGGACCGTCTTCCGGAACTCTTTGTCCTGCTGTTCTCTGAGGACATACTCTCCTCTTCCCGGCGCCGCGCCTCTGCCTCGCGGCGTTCCTCTGCCTGGCGCGCCCGGATCACAGCCGTTTCCTGGTGCTTCCGTTTCGCCTCTTCATACGCTTTTCTGCTCTGCCTGCCCAGAGGTGAGAGAAGGGATCTCTCCGTGATCAGGATGATGCAGATGATGGCGAAGATGAAAAGCACCACATAGGTCCCGATCTCTCCGATCAGGGGGCAGAGGAGGCTGACGATGCATCCTCCCGTAAGCCCGCCCGCATTCCTGTGTTCACTGGACGCAGTATAATAGGCCAGGATCTGGGTTCCCGCCTGATACTGGTTGAAGATCAATTCGAGGATCGCCGTCAGGATCAGGAAAAGGACAACTCCCGCAGCGATCTTTATGTAGGCGTGCGCATTGCCTTTGTTTGAGATCAGAAAGGCAGTCACGCCGAACAGCACAAAAGGAAGCAGATATGCCATTGACCCGAACAGTCCGAAAAACACGGAAGAAACAGTCTCCCCAGCTATTCCTCCCATTCCAAAGTTACTCAGACACAGCAGGATGCATACGGCAAGGGTCGCCAGGATGATGATCTCGCTTTTTATCTCTGCACTCTGCTGCTGTTCTCTTTTGGTTCTTTTTGTGGTGTTCTTTTTTGGCGTGCTTTTTGTGCTTTTTTTACTTTTTGTCGTTTTCGCAGCCATGTAAATCCCCCTTGTTAATTAAACATACTATAAATTAGTATAACATTTTTTAAAATCCGTGTCATCACCCTTTTTTGATCAACTCCTTCAGCTTCGCATACGCCTGGCTGATCCCGCCGACCTCATCGATGATACCCTCTCTCACCGCTTCCTCCCCTTCAAGCATGGTCCCTACATCTTTCACAAGCTGTGTAGAATCCAGCATCAGTTCCAGAAGACGTTCCTGGGAGATACGGGAGTGTCCGGATATAAATCTGGCGATCCGGTCCTGGGTCTTTTCCATGTTCCTGTAGCTTTGAATCACCCCGATGAACATCCCGGTGGAACGCACAGGATGTACGATCATCGTCCCGGTAGGAACGATAAAAGAATAGTCTGCCGAAACGGCAAGCGGTCCTCCGATAGAATGGCTTCCGCCCAGGACAAGTGACACCGTAGGTTTGCTGAGGGATGCGATCATCTCCGCGATCGCAAGTCCTGCTTCCACATCTCCGCCAAGAGTGTTAAGAAGGATGAGCACTCCCTCTGTCTCCTCATCCGCCTCGATCTGTGCAAGGCGCGGAAGCAGGTGTTCATACTTTGTCGCCTTTGTGTTTCCCGATACAGCTTCGTGGCCTTCGATCTCCCCTATGATCGTCAGAAGCTGTATTCTCTGTTGTCCGCCCTTTTTCTCCAGTTCCAGCGTCCCCATCTCACGGATCTCATTGTTTTCTTTTTCTCTCGTCGTCTGTTCCTGTTCATCTCTGCTCATTTTAACCATCCTCCCCTGATTTCAGATGGTCATTATTATTTGGAGAAAGTAACTTTTTTATACGGAAAACAGGCGGATGCAGCCGCCAGAGTCCCGGACAGAGCCGGTCTCTGGCCCGCCGCAATTTTAAAAAATGGTATGAATGCGATTGTATACATCCATACCATTTAAGATCATCTCAACGCCTGTTCTACATCGGCAATGATATCTTCCACATTTTCAATTCCAACGCTGAAACGGATCAGATCCGGCTGAACACCTGCCTCGAGCAGTTCCTGCTCATTCATCTGACGGTGCGTATGGCTCGCCGGATGGAGCACGCAGCTCCTTGCGTCCGCAACATGTGTCACTATCGCGACCATCTTCAGCTTATCCATCATCTCAACTGCTGCGTCCCTTCCTCCCTTCAGGCCGAAGGTGAGGACTCCGCATGTGCCGTTCGGCATGTATTTCTGAGCGAGATCATGATATTTGTCTCCAGGCAGGGACGGGTAGCTCACCCATGCCACTTTGTCATGCTCTTTCAGATACTGCGCGACTTTCAGAGCATTCTCACAGTGTCTCGGCATTCTCAGGTGAAGGGTCTCGAGACCGATATTCAGTAGAAATGCGTTCTGTGGCGACTGGATAGAGCCCAGGTCTCTCATGAGCTGTGCTGTCGCTTTTGTTATATAGGCGCCTTTCCCGAATTTCTTTGTGTAAACGATGCCGTGATATGTCTCGTCCGGAGTGGTAAGCCCCGGGAACTTCTCCCCATGTGCATCCCAGTCAAAGTTTCCGCTGTCCACGATCGCGCCGCCGACACACGCTGCATGTCCGTCCATGTATTTTGTCGTTGAGTGTGTGACGATATCTGCTCCCCATTCAAACGGACGGCAGTTGATCGGTGTTGCAAATGTATTGTCCACGATGAACGGAACGCCATGACGGTGCGCGGCTTTTGCAAACTTCTCAAAGTCCAGCACTACAAGCGCCGGATTCGCGATGGATTCGCCGAATACCGCTTTCGTGTTCTCCCGGAAAGCCGCTTCCAGTTCTTCCGGAGTACAGTCCGGATCCACGAAAGTAGCCTCCACGCCCATCTTGCGGATCGTGTGTGCATAGAGATTATATGTACCTCCGTAAAGTGCAGACGCACATACAATGTGGTCCCCGGCCTGGGCGATGTTCATGACTGCATAGAAGTTTGCAGCCTGCCCGGATGATGTGAGCATTGCAGCAACGCCGCCCTCCAGGTCACAGATCTTCGCGGCTACCGCATCATTGGTCGGATTCTGGAGACGTGTATAAAAATATCCCGACTCTTCCAGGTCAAACAGGCGCCCCATCTGCTCACTTGAAGTGTAGCGGAATGTTGTGCTCTGATAGATCGGGAGCACCCTCGCCTCCCCATTTCCCGGTTCATAACCTGACTGTATGCATTTTGTCTCAATTCTGTAGTCGCTCATCTGCTTCTCCTCCTGTTTCTGTCTTATTTTGTCTTACTCGTTCCAGTTGTGATATACATCCTGCACGTCGTCATCTTCCTCCAGAAGATCCAGTGTTTTCTGGATGTTCTTGATGTCCTCCTCGTTTGTCAGTTCCACATAGGTCTGCGGGATCATCGTCACCTCTGCGGAAGCCATCACGATGCCTTCTTCTTCCAGTTTCAGGCGGACATCGCTAAAGCTTTCCGGATCAGTGAGAATCTCGTAGCTCTCTTCATCCTCGGAGAAATCTTCCGCTCCTGCATCCAGCGCGAGCATCATCAGCTCATCCGGATCCATATCACAGTCTTCCTTTGCAACGAAGATCTGTCCTTTTTCGTCAAACATGAAAGAGACACATCCCGGTGTCCCGACATTTCCGCTTCCCTTTGTAAATGCATTTCTCACATTGGAAGCGGTCCTGTTCTTGTTATCTGTCAGAGTCTTCACGATGATCGCCGTTCCGTTCGGTCCGTATCCTTCATATGTAATATGCTCGTAATTATCTCCCGAGCCCTCGCCTGCCGCTTTCTTGATATTTCTTTCGATGGTATCATTCGGCATATTATTGGACTTTGCCTTTGCGATTACGTCGCGGAGCCTGCTGTTGTTCGCCGGATCCGGACCGCCGCCTTCTTTTACCGCAACAGCGAGCTCACGTCCGATCTTGGTGAAGATCTTACCCTTCGCCGCGTCATTTTTTTCTTTTTTGTGTTTGATATTCGCAAATTTCGAATGTCCTGACATCTCTCAAATCTCCTTTTTCTTTATGTGATCAAATTTATCCAACATACAATAATGCATACTGCGCCTTACAATTTTATCATTCTTTTCACTTTCTGTAAAGACCGCCGAGAACTATGTAGGAAGTTCAAGACTGATACGGATCGCCTCGTCCACTTTGCGCATCATTGCCGGATCGATATGGCATACAAACTCTTTCAGCCTCTGCTTGTCGATCGTCCGGATCTGCTCCAGCAGGATGACAGAATTCTTAACGATCCTGTAGTTTTTCGCGCTGATCTCGATATGCGTCGGAAGTTTCGCTTTGTTCATTTTTGAAGTGATGGCCGCACAGATGATCGTCGGGCTGTGCCTGTTCCCCACATTGTTCTGGATGACCAGCACAGGTCTGATTCCGCCCTGTTCCGACCCCACTACCGGACTGAGGTCCGCATAATAGATATCTCCACGTCTGATGACCAATTCTTTCACACTCCGATCCCATTTACTGTTCTTCCGCCTCTTCTTTTGCGGATACTTCAGTATTTCCGGTTTTCTCGGATGTATTCAATCAATTTTCAGCCGCAGAACTATCCCTTCAGAAGCAGTCTGTCTGCTCTGTGATCTCTCCGTTCCTCCAATATTCACGCGGGATCCTTTTCCCGAGACAGCAGACAAACTCATAGTTGAACCTTCCGCTTAAAGCCGCCAGGTCTTCCACCAGGATCCTGTCGTCCCCGTCCTTACCGATAAGGACCGCCTGATCCATGAACTTTGTCTCCGGGATCTGAGTCACATCCACCATGAACTGATCCATACAGACTCTTCCCAGGATCTTTGCCCGCTTTCCATGGATAAGGACATACCCCTTATTGGAAAGGGAACGCGGATAGCCGTCCCCGTATCCCACGGGTATGGTCGCCACCCGCATCTTTTCTTTCGCCACAAATGTTCCGCCGTAACTGATCGCGGTTCCCGGCTCAACATCTTTGACAAAGCTGACGTGGCTTATGAGCCGGAGTGCCGGTTTCAGGTCCACTGCATCTTTCTTGACCTCATCGGAAGGATACATCCCGTAGGTCGAGATCCCCGCCCGGGCAAGGTCATGCTTCATATCCGGGAAATCAATGATCCCGGCGCTGTTATCACAGTCATAATAGCGGATGTCAACGTTCCGTTTTTCCATCTCACTCTTCATCCACAAGAATTTTTCGTGCTGTCCAAGCGTATAGGTCTTATCTTTTTCATCCGCCTTTGCGAAATGCGTGAACATCGCTTCCATATGCACGCCGGGCATATGGCTGATCCTTTCGATCGCATCCGCACTCTCCTCATTGACAGGGAATCCGATCCGCCCCATCCCTGTATCGATCTTGATGTGAAAATAAACCTGTCTTCCAAGCCTTACTGCCGTGTCAGACATCTGCTGTGCCATTTCCTCCGTATACACAGCGGAGCGGATGTCATTTTCTATCATATCTTCGTACTCATCAGGGAAGACACACCCAAGGACAAGGATCGGCTTTCTGATCCCGTGTTTTCTCAGGATGAGCCCTTCTCCCAGACATGCCACGGCATATCCCCAGACATAGGGCACCTCTTCAAACATCCGGGCGATCGGCACTGCGCCGTGGCCGTAGCCGTCAGTCTTAATGACTGCGATCAGCCGGCTGTCGCCTCCGATCCTGTTTTTCATCTGTTCCATATTGTATAAGATCGCATCCAGATCTATCTCTGCACAGACCCTGCTGTATTTTTTCATTTCTCCATACTCTCCTCTGCTCTTTTCATACACTTTTGTATCCCGTCGATCAGGTCCCGAGCCAGCACGCCCCGGGAGCCCTTTTTCTCCCTCGCCTCGTCTCCTCCACAGGCGTGGATCCATACGCCGAGCGCAGCACTTTGAAACGCATCCATCCCCTGCGCTGCCAGTCCGGTGATCACTCCGGCGAGCACGTCTCCGGAACCGGCTTTTGCCATGGCGCTGTTTCCTGCAAGATTTACGAATCTGCGGCATCCCTGACAGGCTGTGATGGTCCTGCTGTCCTTGAGCACGCAGACCGCCTTATATTTTCCTGTAAACTCATCCAGTATACCCCGGCGGTCCGCATTGATCTGCGAAACACTTTTCCCGGTCAGGCGGGACATCTCTTTCATGTGCGGGGTCAGGATCACCGGGCATCGCCCAGCGCGATCGAGCAGTTCCATATGACGGCTTAAAAGGTTCAGCCCGTCAGCGTCAATGATACAGGTTTTCCTGATCTGCTCCAGCGTATGCACAAGTATATGCTCTGATATCTCACTCTGCCCCAGACCGCATCCGATGCACACCACATCCGCCCACTCCAGCAGATCATCCAGCTGTTTTTCATCATATCCTGCATAGCAGGTGATGATCGCTTCCGGAAGGAGCTGCTGGAGGATCTGACGGTTATCTCCGCTCGTGTACACCTGCACCAGCCCTGCGCCTGCAGTATAAGCCGCCCTGGCTGACAGATACGCAGCGCCTGCCATCCCACTGCTCCCCGTGATCATAAGGACTTTTCCGTATGTTCCCTTATGCGAATCAGCAGGTCTTTCCGGGAGGAGGCTTCCCAGCTCTTCTTTCTCCCATGTAAAGCAGACGGACGGATCATCCGCAAACAGTTCCGTGTCAATCCCGATCGGAACGACCACTGTTTTTCCTGCGTAACTCTTTCCAGGATACAGAGCACATCCGAGTTTCTCACAGGCGATCGCCACGGTGAGGTCTGCCCGGAAGGCAGTCCCGAGCACCCGCCCTGTGGAAGAACAGATCCCAGACGGTATGTCTGCCGCCGCCTTGAATGCATTCTGAGAGTTCATCCATCCGATCACTTCCGCATAATACCCGGTGACCTCCCGGCTCAGTCCCACTCCGAAAACCGCATCTATCATAACAGTATATTCCTCTTCCGGGAATGTGGTGAATACAGGGATGCCCAGATTTTCCGCGATCTGTTTCTGAAGCCTGCACTCTTCGCTCAGGGAACTTTCTTTTCCCACGAAAAGGACAGACGCCCGGTACCCTTTCTCCGCGATGATCCTTGCCGCAGCAAAACCATCGCCGCCGTTATTCCCGCTCCCGCAGACCGCCAGAGTCCTCTCCAGAGGGATACCGGCGTCTTCCAGCGCTTCCACTATCTTCAGTGCCGCCCTCTCCATGAGTACCACAGAGGGGATGCCAACCTCCTGTATCGTATGCACGTCTGCCCGTTTCATCTGTTCTCCATCCGGAAGATATCTCATCGCTCTCACCTTGTCTTTCTGCTCTGCATCTTAAAACATGGATGTCCGTTCTACAGTAAAACAGACACCTGAAATCCTTTCTGCGTTCAAATACCCCGCAGGTACCTGCGGGGCATCATAAAAGGCATCTGCCTGCTACTTTTTGTTTCCTTCGTTTTTACGACTGATATTGTAAGAAAGTGTCATAAGGCTGTCTGACAGATGTACGCTCTCTACGATCACGTCTTTCGGAAGATTCAGATCCGTATGCGCAAAATTCCAGATCGCCTTGATCCCGTTCGCGACCAGCAGATCTGCCACTTCTAAAGCTTTTGATTTCGGAAGGGCCAGTGCTGCGATCTCAATCTCATTATGCTGAAGGAATTCCTCCAGTTCATCCATCATCCTGATCGGAATGCCCCGGATCGCCACTCCTTCCATTCTCGGATTCACATCAAAGAGACTTTTAAGTATAAATCCACTTCTCTCAAAAGAAGCATAATTTGCCAGCGCCTGCCCGAGATTTCCTGCCCCGATAATGATAAAATTATGATTTTTATCAAGGCCGAGGATCTTACCGATCTCTGTATATAGATATTTCACATTGTAACCATATCCCTGCTGGCCGAATCCGCCGAAATT
>DWXK01000032.1 GCA_019119205.1 Candidatus Mediterraneibacter intestinavium | reverse complement strand
TCGAGGAATATGAATACAGGCAGTTTTATGTTGTGGTCTTTGAATGGGCAGAGGGGGAATGTCTTTTTGACCACTGGAATTTTCGGAAATATGAGAATGACCCCGACCTGAAAAGCCCGAAGGAAAGATTCAGAGAACTATCTGTCGGCAAAAAACTCAAAACGGCGGAGGTCCTATTTTCTTTCCTGGAAAAAGTGAATCAAAAGGGATATGTTGCCGTCGACTTTTATGACGGTAGTCTCATCTATGATTTTTCAACCGATGTACTCACAATCTGCGACATTGATCTGTTCCGAAAAGCGCCTGTCATTAATGACAAGGGAGAGGAATGGTTCGGGACAAAGAGGTTAAAGGCGCCGGAAGAATATGAAAAGGGAAGCGTGATAGATGAGCAGACAAATATTTTTACTTTGGGGGCGCTGCTCTTTGAATTTTTCGGGACTTTTTCGGAGGAAGAAATCCACCGGAGGTATCAGGAGAATCAATTCAGGCCATGTTCGCTTTCGAATTGGCAGTTAAATAAGGAAAGCTATCAGGTGGCAAAAAAAGCGGTCAGTCCCAATAAGAGAGACCGTTATCTGACATTTGCAGACTTTTTTGAGGACTGGAAAAAAGCAGTGGAAAGGATCAGAATAAATGAGTAAGAAGATTGCAGTTATTTTTCCGGGAGTCGGCTATCATGTGGACAAGCCTCTCCTTTACTACAGCAAAAAGCTGGCGGCACAGAATGGATATGAGATAAAAGAGGTTCCTTACGGAAAGTTCCCGAAGGGTGTAAAGGGATCAAGGGAGAAAATGGAGAAGGCGTTTTTCAGTGCGCTGGAACAGGCGGGAGAGATTCTGAAGGATATCGATTTTTCCGAGTATGAGGATGTTCTCTTTATCTCCAAAAGTGTGGGAACAGCGGTGGCATCCGCCTATGCGGGGAAGCATGGCTTAAATACAAGGAACATCTATTACACTCCGGTGGAGGCTTCGTTTCAGTTTATGAAGCAACCCGGGATCGCATTTACCGGGACAGCGGACACCTGGGTAACCTTTGACGCTGTGGAGCGTGGATGCAGAGAAAGAGGATTCCCGCTGTATGTGACAGAGGATGGGAATCATTCCCTGGAGACGGGGGATGTGAGAAGAGATCTCGAGAATCTTCAGACGATCATGAGGAGCACAGAGGAATACATTTCCGGGGGACGTACTCTGAGGAATGGTTCTGGAAACTGTAACAGGGTCGTGATCAGACATGCGGATATGGGCGATCTGGAGAAGATCACAGCTCTTGAGGCGGTCTGCTTCCCGGAAGCTGAGGCGGGGAAGAAGGAGGATTTTGAAAAAAGGCTCAGTGCCTTTCCGGAGCATTTCTGGCTTTTGGAGGAGAATGGCGAGATCGTCAGTATGGTGGATGGGATGGTCAGCAATAGCAGCCATCTCCTTGATGAGATGTTTGAGGATGCCGGACTCCATGACGAGAACGGGGAATGGCAGATGATCTTCGGTGTGGAGACCCGACCGGACCGTCAGGGAAGGGGCTATATGGATATGCTGATGCGGAGGGTGATCAGGGACGCAGAAAAACAGGGAAGAAAAGGTCTGGTCCTTACCTGCAAGGGAGATCTGATCGCCTTCTATGAGAGATTTGGCTTTGTGAATGAAGGCAGATCCGGGTCGGAACACGGCGGGGCACAGTGGTATGAGATGAGGCTGAGATTCTGAGATAAGACGGAGACTTTGAGATAGGACTGAGGTTCTGAAATGGAGAACGAAAATTTTGATTTTTACCGGCGGGCGGCAATCGTCTGCCGTGCCATCCCATACGGGAAGGCTGCTACATACGGGCAGATCGCCCTGCTCTGCGGGAAGCCGAAGAATGCCCGCCAGGTAGGATATGCCCTGAACCGGGGAAGGCTCGGAGAGGGGATCCCGGCTCACAGAGTCGTCAATTCCCGGGGAATCTTGAGCGGTGCGGCGGCATTTGAGACGGATGACATGCAGCGGAGGCTTCTGGAAGCAGAAGGCGTGGAAACGGAATATACGGAAGATGGCTGGCGGGTAGACCTAAAGCGGGACGGCTGGCACAATACGATGGAGGAAGCGCTGCGGTTCCGGCAGATTTTTGAGGAGCAGAAGATATGAGGATACGATGCATTGCACTTGACCTGGACAGAACGACGCTGAACAGCGAGGGACATCTGAGTGGGGACAACAGAAAGGCAATCGAGCAGGCAATCAGCAGCGGGATACAGATCGCGGTCGCCAGCGGGCGTTCTCTGGATTCTCTTCCCGGGGAGGTCATGGAGATTCCCGGGATCCGCTATGCCATCACATCCAACGGCGCAGCGGTGTATGATCTGAAGGAAGGAGTATGCCTTCGTCAGTATAAACTGAAAGCAGAGGCGGTGCGGGATATCCTGCGCTGGACACAGGGGGAGGATGTGACCTTCGAGGCGTTCATCGACGGAAAGCCCTATGCGGAAAAAGCGTACGTGGAGGATCCTGTCCGGTTCGGGGCAATGCCACGGTCGATCCCGTACATACAGGGGACCCGGAAGCCGACTGAGGACATGAGGAGTTTTATCCGGGAACATGAAGGGGAGCTGGACTGTATCGACGTTGTGGTAAAAAGTGAAGAATATAAGCGGAGACTGTGGAAAACTCTGGAAAAACAGGTTCGGGATGTGTATATCACCTCCTCGGTGAAACAGCTGCTGGAGATCTCGGATGTAAATGCGGGGAAGGACACGGCGGCTAAATTTCTGATCGGATATCTGGGGCTGACCAGAGAGGAGCTTGCGGGCTTCGGCGACGGGCATAACGACAGCGGGCTTCTGAAATACGCGGGGATCGGATTTGCTGTGGCGAATGCCTCCAAGGAGTGCCGTGAGGCGGCGGACCGGATTGTGGCGTCCAACGATGAGGACGGCGTCGCAGAAGGGATTGACTATATCCTGAAAGTGAACGGGGCGGACAGGGAATCCTGATCCGGGCAGCAGAGCAGAAGCATGCTTTGGAGAGAACACAGAAGAGTGTTTCGGAGAGGATCCAGAAGAGCGAAAAGTCAGGGGGCAGAGCGGATGGCACTCTATGCGATCGGGGATTTTCATCTCTCGTTTACGGTCAACAAGCCTATGGACGTGTTCGGGAGTGAGTGGAAGAACCATGTGAAGAAGATTGAAAAATACTGGAAGAAATATGTGAAGGAATCGGACACGGCGGTGATCACAGGAGACCACTCCTGGGGACATGATCTGGAGGAGTGCCGGGAGGATCTGGAGTTTATCGAGAGGCTTCCGGGACGGAAGATCCTGCTCAGGGGAAATCACGATATGTTCTGGGATGCAAAGAAGACCGCAAAACTCAACGAACAGTTTGAGGGACGCCTGTCTTTTCTTCAGAATAATTTTTATACCTATGAAACGTATGCTCTGGTGGGAACGAAAGGGTACTGTTATGAGGGAAAGGATTCCTACGAGCATTTTGAAAAGATACGGGACAGGGAACTGGCGCGGCTCCGGGCATCCTTTGAGGCGGCGCGGTCGGCAGGGTATGAGAAGTACATCATGTTCCTGCATTACCCGCCCACCAGCATCGGCGAGACGGAGAGCGCATTTACCAGGATGGCGGAGGAGTACGGCACGGAGCATGTGGTATACTCCCACTGTCACGGAAAGGCCAGATATGATGACAGTTTTCACGGCACGGTAAACGGGATCGATTATCACCTTGTGTCGTCGGATTATCTGAGATTCAGACCGGAAAGGATATTATGAGGATGAGGATCATTATTTCACCAGCGAAAAAAATGAATGTAGATACAGACACTCTTGCTCCGGAAGGAATGCCTGCATTTCTGGAAGAAGCGGAACAGCTCATGGGGTGGATGCGTCGGCTGTCTTTTGAGGAGGCGAAGGCGCTGTGGAAGTGCAATGACAGGATCGCGGAGCAGAATTACAGGCGGTTCCAGGAGATGGATCTGAGGAGGAATCTGACTCCGGCGGTGATCGCCTATGAGGGGATCCAGTATCAGTACATGGCGCCGGCGGTGTTCGGCGGGGCGGAGACAGAGTATATCCGGGAGCATCTGCGGATCCTGTCCGGGTTCTACGGCGTGCTCAGGCCCTTTGACGGCGTTGTGCCCTACCGGCTCGAGATGCAGGCGAAGGCGTCCGATGCGGGAGACCTGTATAAGTTCTGGGGAGAAAAGCTGTACAGGGAAGTGACGGACAGAGACAGGGCAACTCCGGTATGCGGGAGCGGAGAGAAGGACAGCATGCAGCAGAAGGGAGAACGGCGGAAGGGCGCGTTGATCCTGAACCTGGCGTCAAAAGAGTATTCCCGGTGCATCGAGAGATATCTTCAGCCGGAGGATGGATTTCTGACAGTGACTTTCGGGGAACTGATCGACGGGAAGGTGAAGCAGAAAGGGACCTTTGCGAAGATGGCGCGGGGCGAGATGGTCCGCTATCTGGCGGAACACCAGGTGGAAGAGCCGGACGGGATCAAAGGGTTTGACCGTCTGGGATATCATTTTTCGGAATCGCTGTCCACGGAGAAAGAATATGTTTTTCTGAAACAGGAGGGATAATATGGGATGTCTTGGAAATCTGCTGTGGTTTCTGTGCGGAGGGTTCATCAGCGGACTGAGCTGGTGCCTTGCAGGCTTATTGTGGTGTGTCACGATCATCGGGATCCCGGTGGGGACACAGTGCTTTAAGTTCGCGTCACTGAGTTTTTTCCCGTTTGGAAAGGAAGTGGTCTACGGAGGCGGAGCGGGCTCGCTCCTGCTGAATGTGATCTGGATCATCGTGTCGGGACTGCCGCTTGCGGTCGAGCATCTGATCTTCGGATGTGTCCTGTGCATTACGGTGATCGGGATACCGTTCGGGCTGCAGCATTTTAAGCTGGCGAAGCTGGCATTGATGCCGTTTGGGGCAGATGTGGTATAAAGTATGACAATGTAGTTTATGAGGAGGAAAAGGTTATGTACACAGCATCAGACAAAAGATACGAGAAAATGGTCTACAACCGCTGCGGAGAGAGCGGGCTGAAACTGCCGGCGGTCTCGCTGGGGCTCTGGCACAATTTCGGGGATACGGGAAATTACGAGAATATGCGCCAGATCTGCTTTACGGCGTTTGACAGCGGGATCACCCATTTTGACCTGGCGAACAATTATGGACCGGAGCCGGGAAGCGCGGAGAAGAACTTCGGCAGGATATTAAAAGAAGACCTGGGACAGTACCGCGATGAACTGATCATCAGTACAAAGGCGGGATATGACATGTGGGAAGGACCTTACGGCAACTGGGGCAGCAGGAAATATCTGCTGGCGAGCCTTGACCAGAGCCTGCAGAGGATGGGACTGGACTATGTCGATATCTTCTATCATCACCGGATGGATCCGGAGACGCCGCTGGAGGAGACGATGGGCGCGCTCGCCCAGGCAGTCCGGTCTGGAAAAGCACTCTATGCAGGTCTTTCCAACTATGACGGACCGACGCTGAGAAGAGCGGAAGAGATCCTGGAGGACCTGCACTGTCCGTTTATCATCAACCAGAACCGGTATTCTATTTTTGATCGGACTATCGAAGAAAACGGACTGAAGGACACAGCGGCAGAACTGAAGAAAGGAATCATCGCCTTCAGCCCGCTGGCGCAGGGGCTTCTGACAAACCGGTATCTGAACGGTATCCCGGAGGACAGCAGGATCCGGACAGACGGACGTTTCTTAAAGAAGGAAGCACTGACAGAAGAGCGGCTTCAGCAGATCCGGAACTTAAATGGTATCGCGGCGGGCAGGGGACAGACCCTGGCGGAGATGGCGCTGAGCTGGATACTCCATGACGGGATCGTGACAAGCGTGCTGGTGGGAGCGTCCAAACCGCAGCAGGTGCTCGATAATGTGAAGGCAATCGAGAACCTGACCTTTACCGAGGAAGAACTGGGGAAGATCGAGGAGATCATGTGACACAGGGAGCAGAAATCCGATAGAGGATATTGACATACATACCGACGGTATGTATAATAAACATACCGTTGGTATGATAAACGGAGGCGGAAGATATGGCACGGAATAAATATCCGGAGGAAACCAGGAATCTGATCATCGAGACAGCGGAACGGCTGTTCATAGAGAAGGGCTATGAACATACGTCGATCCAGGATATCATCGATCATCTGGGAGGACTGAGCAAAGGAGCGATCTATTATCATTTCAAGTCCAAAGAGGAGATCATGGATGCGGTGGCGACGAAGATGTATTCGCCGTCCAATGAGCAGCTCTACCGGATCTGCCGGAGGAGGGATCTGAACGGGCTGGAGAAACTGCGGGAACTTTTCCGCACGTCGGCGTTCAGCCCTGCGCTGAAAGAGATGTTTTCTGCGGCTCCGGACATGATGAAGAATCCGCAGCTCCTGAAACTCCTGCTGAATGAGACGCAGACGGAGGCTGCGGATATGGTCCAGAAGATCCTGGAAGAAGGGATCGAGGACGGTTCGATCCGGACAGAGTACCCCAGAGAGCTGGCGGAGGTCCTGATGCTGGTGAGCAATGTGTGGCTCAATCCGATGATCTACCACTCCAGCCCGGCGGAGACCGTGCAGAAGCTGAAGTTTTACCAGTATACACTGAGATTATGGGGACTGGATATCTTGGATGACGAAGTGATCACATCCCTGGAAGAATATACGGTGCTCTATAACCAGAAGAAAGGCTTGTAGGAAGGAATGTTTATACTGCCCTGGAAACAGGGCAGATTCTTTTACATCTTAACATACCAACGGTCGGTATGAAAACAAAAGAGAACGGAAACATGATCAGAATGAACAGTATGAAAGATGGAGGTGCTGTGATGAAGAATGGTTTTTCAAGAGATTTTGTACTCGTGGTGATCGGGCAGATCATTTCATTATTCGGCAATGCGGTGGTGAGGTTCGCCCTTCCGGTGCATCTGCTGGAAGTGACCGGATCTGCTGCTGTACTTGGGGTGGTGTCGGGGCTCGCCTTCCTGCCCATGGCACTGATGGCGCCCATCGGAGGGATCGTCGCGGACCGGGTGAATAAGCGGAACATCATGGTATTTCTCGACTTTTTTACCTGCGGTCTCGTCCTGCTTTTTTTGATCTTGTATGACAGGGTGGATCTGGTGGGAATGGTACTGATCCTGCTCCTGCTGCTGTACGGAATCTCCGGAGCTTATCAGCCGTCTGTACAGGCGAGTATCCCGGTCCTTGTGGAGGAATCACGGGTAATGCAGGCAAACGCCGTGGTGAACATGGTCTCCTCCCTGTCCGGTCTTCTGGGACCGGCGTTGGGAGGAGCAGCCTACAGTGTATGGGGGATCCTTCCGGTGATGGCAGTGGCAGCGGGCTGTTTTTTCTGTTCTGCGGTGATGGAGATATTCATCCATATCCCATATGCGAAACGGACGGGCAGACTGCCTCTGCTCCGTGAGGCGGCGGGAGAGTGCATTTCCAGTATTGTATATATCACGAGAGAGAAACCGGAGGTGGGAAAACTGACGCTCTGCGCCGCCGGCGTAAACCTCTTTATGTCCGGGCTGATGATCATCGGGCTTCCGGTCATCGTTATGCAGGAACTGGGATTTGACCCTGCGGAGGGCTCCAGGATGTATGGATATATGCAGGCAGTCCTGGGCGCGGGAGGTCTTGCCGGAGGCCTGGGAGCGGGTGTCCTGGGGCGGCGGATGAGGATGGAGCAGAGTTACCGCTTTCTCATGCTGGCAGGGGTTCTGCTGATCCCTATGGGGCTGGTCCTTGCTCTCCCCTGTCCTCCCTATGCAGCCTACGCAGTCATTGCTCTGGCGGCTCTGGTGATCATGGCATGCGCGTCGGTCTATTCCATACAGGTCATGGCTCAAGTACAGACGACGGTGCCTGCGCATCTGGTGGGGAAAGTGATCGCCTGGGTGCTGGCGCTGTCCAACTGCGCGCAGCCCGTGGGACAAATCCTCTACGGGGCGCTGTTTGAGAATATGAGGGACATCATGCCGGTGATCTTTTTCGGGGCGGCAGCGGTGACGGCACTGACCGGATGGTGCAGCAGGGGAGCGGTGTCGGGTCGGAGTAAAGAAATAGTCAGTTGATAAAAAATAAATGAAAAGAGTATTGGTTCCTTGAGGTATAATGATTTCGACCAAAAAAACAAAAACCGAAAGGAGTACCAATACTCATGGATATTATAGCATTAATTAAAGTTCTTGTCAGTGGATTGTTGGATGCCGACAGGGTTGTTTCATGAACTATTCATGAGCAGCACTACCTTTTATAATCTTAATTACATCCCCATATCGTTTCTGGTAAGCCGATCACGTAAAAAACGCAAACTATCTCTCTATCTCTTTACAAGACTTTTTTTCAGAGGTATTCTCTATATATAGTCAATACAGACTGGCTATGCCTTGAAATACATACTGTTCTCGCAAGGTGGCATTGTCACAAAAGCAGTCCATCATTTCTGTCATTATATTTGTCAGACCTGTCTCGTACATTGCCAGG
>DWXK01000031.1 GCA_019119205.1 Candidatus Mediterraneibacter intestinavium | reverse complement strand
CGTTCAATTCAGAAAACGCCGTTGATCGGTGCCGTGTACTTTTTAAAAAGTACACGGCACCGATCAACGGCGTTTTCTGAATTGAACGCACAATAAAGAAAAAAGGACATGCATCTCATGCATATCCTTCTCTTTTGTATCTTATATAGATATAAATGATCTTATTTGAAAAATTTAGTAAAATCAGGCAGATTACTGCCGGGACAGCAGAACGGCAAACCGACAGACTTACAGCTATCCTTCCGCATTTGCATCTGTCGTCTCTGCATCCCCGGAACTGTCTGAACTGCTGTCGGTACTGTCACCGCTTTCCCCGGAATCGCTGCTTCCCGAGAGAGCATCATAGTTTTCCTGGGCATCCTGAACATACTCGGAGTTGGCAAAGTTCTCTATGATCATCTGATAATAGGTCAGGGCGTTCTCATTGTCTCCGTTGCCCTGGTACGCCTGAGCCAGATTGTAGACAGCCTGTCCGCTGTTATAACTCTGGTCCATCCGGACAACCTTCCCCAGATCTTCGATCGCCGTCTCATAATCCTCCGATGCGAGCGCCTCTGTACCTGAAGAGAAATAGCTGTCGCACGCTCCGGGATAGATGGAATCTCTCAATTCATCGCAGAGCGCCTTTCCATTGTCTCCCAGGCTGTCCCGGTTTACACTGAGAAGCGTATCCGCCATTGTCGCATCTGTATATTCTCCGGAATCATACTGTTCCGATACGGTCATAAGGTTCTCATAGCTGTCTGCTGTATTCTGTGCCTGCTGCGCGTCCGCCTCGGTCTCTTCCCCGGCAATACGGTAGTTATCCAGCGTCCTTGTCTGGGCGCTGACCTGAGCCTCCAGGGAATTGATCTGCTCACTGTACTCCCTCATCTGGGCATTCAGCCGCTCGGATCTGGACTGGTTCACCGCGGGTGCCACAAGGAACCAGATCAGTGCCGCGCCGATCGCCGCGCCGATAAAGAGATTTGCCACCGCGAGATGTCCCGCGAGCTCTTTGATCGCAGAATGCTTGGGCTGGATGATCGTCTCATTCCCGAGACTGTATTCCACAGCATCACTCTTTTTCCTCCGTTCCGTGCTCCGGCGTCCCTTTCTCGTCCGCTGCCGTGTCAGTTCGTGAAGGTAGCTAAGCGTCGTCTCATTTGCCGTATCCAGCTTTCTCGCCGCTCTTAAGACCTGCTTCGCCTTGGAATACTGACCGCCATGCAGATACAGGAGCGCGAGGAGCTGATGGGCACGCAGAAAAGTCGGATGAGATGTGATAACCTGCTTGAGCTGGATGATCGCGAGATCCTCACTGTTCTGCCGGCAGTATTCGATACACTGATTATACTTCTTCACCGCCTGATTGATGATCTCCAGTTCATTCGCCGAGTCCTGGACTTCTTTTATATAATCATTTGCTATATTGTCTCTGGGACGGAAGTTTTTGCTGATGATCCACTCCACCAGCGCTTCCGACACCTCCCCTATGCCGTAGTAGACAAGCCCGAGAAGGTTCCGCGCTGCAATATTCTCCCTGTTATACTGCAGACTGCGCTTCAGGGAAATGATCGCACCGGACATATCCCTGACCTGTGCCTTCTTCAGGCCGTCATTATACCAGTAATTAGACTGATATATGATCTTCTTCGCATAATTCATTTATACCCACCATTATCTTTCATGTTCTTCTCGTGTTACAGTTCACACTGACTCAGGGACAGGAAAATGAAGCGTCATGCCTGCATGTAAGAGGCATTTTCCTGTTCCTGAGTACGAGTGGAACTCGTAACCGCCGCCCTCATAAGCAGTCTTAGCACGTAGTGCGGGACTGGAGCGCGCCAGCGCGACGAGTGCGCATGCGGGCGGCGGTCAGCTGTGAACTGCCCTCTTACTCTACTGCTTCTTATCCATAACTTCCCGTAACAGATCCGTCATATCGGACAGATCTTCCTGGTAGACTGCCTCTTCGATGTCTTCCACCTCAAGGCAGGGCTTGAATTTCTTTATCTCTTCTTCGTAGTTCAGCATTTCTGTTTGACCTCCTGGATCAATCCTTTTATCTCACCTGTCAGATAGAGGGAACCCAGACAGTAGACCGCGCGTCCCTTCTGATGTTCCAATACATATCTGAAGGCATCTTTCACCGACTCCCTCACGATGACCGGCTTATCCGTATGCTCCTCAAACACTTTCCCCAGAGCCGATGCCCCCGCACCGCGGTCATCCTCGATCTGGGCGACCACGTACAGGTCCGCCTGTACGTTCCTGCACAGGCAGGCGATCATCTCTGTGTACTCTTTATCCCGCACCGCGGAAAACAATATGATATTTCCCTCCGCGCTTTCGGGAACACTCTGTGCAAATGCCTCCACAGCACTGATATTATGCGCTCCGTCGACATATACATCCGGCAGGATCTCTTCCATCCTCCCGCCCCACTTTACCTCTGCCAGAGCCTGCCTCCACAGCTTGGGATGCCCTGTCTCCCCGAAGAGGAAACGCATGGCTTCCATTGCCAGCAGTGCATTGCACGGCTGATAGACACCGATGTTATTCAGTTTCCACGTGGTATTTCCATAATAAGCATTCGCGCAGGAAAATGCAATATGTTTGTCCTCGATTCCGAGAATTTCGTACGCATCTTTCCCGATTTTTTTACAGAAACAGTGCCGGTTTTCCGCCGTCTGACGGATCACGCGGTCGCTTTCCTCACAGGTCTGTGCATAGAAAACAGGCACCCCCGGCCTGATGATCCCGGCCTTCTCCCCGGCGATCTTCCCGATCGTATCTCCCAGATATTCCATGTGGTCCATGCCGATGGATGTGATCACCGTCACGAGAGGATGTTCCGCCGCATTGGTGGCATCCAGCCTTCCCCCGAGACCTGTCTCGACCACCGCATACTCCACACCGGTTTTCCGGAACGCCAGCATCGCCATGCCGAAGAGGAACTCGAAAAATGTAGGATGGGGCATCCCCGCCCGCTGCATCTCTCTGACTTTCGACAGCACCTCTTCAAACACCTGGCAGAAACTCCCGTCTCCGATCTGCCTGCCGTCAAGGACGATCCGCTCGTTCATCCGCACCAGATGGGGAGACGTAAACAGTCCCGTGTGCTTCCCCTCTGCCCTCAGCATCGCATCCAGATAGGCGCACACGGAACCTTTTCCGTTGGTCCCCGCCACATGGAGGATCTTCAGATCCTCCTGCGGGTCTCCGAGATATCTGAGAAATGTCTTCGTATGGACCAGATCATTCTTTTTCGTAAATCTCGGGATATCAAGTATATATTTTACTGCTTCTTCATATGTCCGGCTCATTCTCACTCCTGCTGCTCTTCCTCCGCGCTGACGAATGCCTGTCTTCCGTTCTCCACTGCGTTCGGATCATCCGGCAGTTCTGTCAGCGTGCCTTCCCGGTATTCATAGGTCTTTGACGTACGGAAGATGGTGTTGCTCGATCCGACCTGCGCCACCATCACGGTGTCGCCGTCGCTCAGTTCCGATTCCCTCAGATCCAGCCGGGTATTGTTCAGGAATTTCGTTGTCTGTTTCTCGCCATTGATATAGACCTTGCTCTGTTTTGTAAAATTATCCCCGTACACGCTGTAGGTGCCGTCCGACTGTGCCACAAGGTCTGTGATGTGGGCGTCCTTCACTCCCATCACCATATGTCCCTCCGTGATCGGCGCGCCGCTCTCCTCGTAGACATACTGTTCGCCGTACATGATATCGTACTGCAGCAGTTCCAGATCCGCCAGATAATCTTTGGACTGGCGTCTCTGCTGATGGTAGTTAAACACGGTTCCTGAGTGGATATCAAGGCGTTCAAATACATCCGCCATGATCTGATAAGCGGCAAGGTTGCTGTCCTTCTTCTCCAGTCCGATATTGTCCCAGATCACATAGTTCGTATTGTAGAGATATCTGCTCTTTAAGTCTTTTGCCTCCAGGTCCATGGTCGGCAGATGGTCTCCGTAGAATACGATGACAGAGGGTTCGTCCCTGGACTCCACCGCCTCGATCAGCTGCCCCACGAATTTATCCATCTCGTGTACTTCATTGACATAGTATTCCCAGGCATTGCGCTTTCCTTCGTCCTCCACGCCGCTGACGATGATCTCCGGATTCTCCAGTGTGGGCTCTGTCGGGTAATCCCCGTGCCCCTGCACACTGATCGTAAATACAAAATCCTGTCCTTCCGTCGTGTCCATGGACTCCATGATGTTCGGCACAAGGATGTCGTCTGTCGCCCATCCCTTGGGCGTTGTCTGGAGGATGTTCATAAACTCCTTGCTGGTGTAATGGTCAAATCCCATATTGTTGAACACCTGGGCACGGCTGTAGAAGTTACCGCCGTTATTGTGGAGCGCTTCCGCCCCGTACCCCAGGCTGGTCAGCGCGGTCGCCGCGCTCTCCAGAACATTTGTCTTCGCGTAAGTCTTATAAGGATACTCTCCCGGTCCGAAGAAACGCATGCTCATCCCGGTCAGCACCTCGAACTCCGTATTCGCTGTTCCGGCGCCCACCGACGGCACTTTAAAATATCCCGTGGAATATTCGCTGAAAAGTTTCCTCAGATTCGGGATCGGATCCTCGGAAAAGCGGAGCCACTCCACCTCCGTCGGATCAAAAAACGACTCCAGCTGTACAAAGATGATATTGGGAAGCTCATCCTCCGACCTTCCGGTCTCATTCTTCGTGATCTCACCGTCATTGCTGATCTTCGCCATCATTTCCTCACTGTATCCTGAAGGTTCGTTGATCCCTGTGTTGAAGAGACTCGCCGAAAAACAGTACGGGAATCCGTAATCCTCATAT
The DNA here is from genome assembly GCA_019119205.1 of Candidatus Mediterraneibacter intestinavium. Classification (GTDB taxonomy): domain Bacteria; phylum Bacillota; class Clostridia; order Lachnospirales; family Lachnospiraceae; genus Mediterraneibacter; species Mediterraneibacter intestinavium. Next base: position 2,511 of record DWXK01000031.1, on the reverse strand, counting down.
GCAAACGCGATATTCCCGAAATAGTTCGAGATGACCCTTCTGTCCACCGCCATATCGGTCAGGACAATGCAGAGCGCGAATGACGCCGCCACGCCTCCCAGAGCGATGACCCGGTGCATCTTTCCGGTAAACTGTCCACCGCGCCGCCACATAGATACGATCCACAGGATCAGCGCCACCACTCCGATGATGATCATCACCAATTCAAAGGTGTTAAAATAATTGTTCGTCAGCTCCAGCGCGTCGGAGAGTACTTTCAGGTCCTGCGCGTTGAACGGAGTCACCCTCTTTGTGAGGAGGTATCCGTTGCACGTTCCCAGGAACAGCCAGAACACACTCAGCAGGATCCTGACGAATGTCCTCCTGCGCACAAGATACACGATCGAAAATGTGGCAAATATCAGAAACGCATTGTACAGAAATACCAGCGGCGTTCCCACCATATAGTCCCAAGCCTCAAAAAGTGACAGCCTGGATACCACTTCTATCAGGAAATTGATAACACATGCAAGAAGGAAATGAAGCGGAAGGGACAGCCGGTTCATCCATTTATAAACCGGCTGCATCCTGCGCGCGAACTCACTGTTCCTGCGTTCTTCAAGAATCTTCTGACGCCGTTCTTTCTTCTCTTTAAAGTGTCTCTTTATATCTTCTTTCTTCAGATTTCTGACTTTGACAAAAAATCCTTTGATATCAGGTTTTCTGATATGAATGCGTTTCATTTATGACCTCTTTTCTAAGCTTCAGGACTTACTTTTCAAGCCCTGCCATCCTCTCTTTTACCTGAGCGAGCATCTGGGTATATTTCTCCAGCTTTCCGCGCTCCTCCTGGACTTTCGCCTCAGGAGCCTTGCTCACGAATTTTTCGTTTGCGAGCATCCCCTCTGCCCGCCTGATCTCTTTTGTCAGTCTCTCTTCTTCCTTTTTCAGCCTCTCGCGCTCCTGCTCCAGATCGACCAGTTCTTCCATCGGCAGATATACCACCGCATCCGGAACGACCACAGAGACCGCGCTGTCATCCACGCCCTGTTTCGTCTCGCTGATGATGATATCATTTGCCATCATCAGGGGCATCACAGACTCTTTCATCCCGCCGATGCCTTCGCTGATCTCCTGTTCGCCGCAGACAATGTATACGTTTGTCTTTCTGCTGTTCGGCACGTCCATCTCAGAACGGGTATTGCGGATCCCTCTTGTGACAGCTTTCACGTGTTCCATTACATTTTCATCAGACGGGAAGTTCCACTCGTCCTGATACTCCGGCCAGGAAGACATCATCAGAGACTCTTCCTCCGGCACCAGAGCGCTGTAGATCTCTTCTGTGATGAACGGCATGAACGGATGCAGGAGTTTGAGCGCCTGTCCCAGAACCGTCTTGAGTACCCAGAGCACGCAGTCCGCAGAAGCCTTGTCTTCCTCTGCATGGTAAATGCGGTACTTCGCGAGTTCCACGTACCAGTCGCAGAACTCATCCCAGGTAAAGTCGTAGACTTTCTGCACTGCGATCCCCAGTTCGAATTTATCCATATTCTCTGTCACGTCTTTTGCCAGCGTGTTTACTCTGGAGAGGATCCATTTATCCGCCGCGTTGAACAGGCTGTGATCCGGCTCGCTGACCGTCTCATCCTTCATGTTCATGAGGATAAAGCGTGACGCGTTCCATACTTTATTGGCAAAGTTACGGCTCGCCTCCACTCTTTCATTATAGAAGCGCATGTCATTTCCCGGAGCATTTCCGGTGACAAGAGTGAGCCTCAGCGCGTCCGCGCCGTATTTATCAATGATATCCAGCGGATCGATCCCGTTTCCAAGGGACTTGCTCATCTTCCGTCCCTGGGAATCTCTCACGAGTCCGTGGATCAACACCGTGTGGAACGGCGATCTTCCGGTATGCTCATATCCGGAGAATACCATTCGGATGACCCAGAAGAAAATGATATCGTAACCTGTCACGAGCACATCCGTTGGATAGAAGTAATCATAGTCTTCCGTGTGCTCCGGCCATCCCAGTGTGGAGAACGGCCACAGTGCGGAGGAGAACCAGGTATCCAGCGTGTCCTCATCCTGTGTAAAATGTGTGCAGCCGCAGTGCGGGCATTTCTCCGGAACACCTTTTGAGACGACCACCTCGCCGCACTCGTCACAGTAGTACGCCGGGATCCTGTGTCCCCACCAGATCTGGCGTGAGATGCACCAGTCTTTGATATTCTCCAGCCAGTGCAGGTAGATCTTGTTAAACCGCTCCGGAACGAACTTAAGCTCGCCTTTTTCCAGCGCAGCGATCGCCGGCTTCGCCAGTTCTTCCATCTTTACGAACCACTGCTGTTTGATCAGCGGCTCTACTGTAGTCCCGCATCTGTCATGGGTTCCCACCGCATGCATATGAGGAACGACTTTCACCAGATATCCCTGCTCCTCCAGGTCTTTCACGATCGCCTTTCTCGCCTCGTAGCGCTCCATACCTGCGTATTTTCCGCCGTTCTCGTTGATCGTGGCATCGTCGTTCATGAT
>DWXK01000030.1 GCA_019119205.1 Candidatus Mediterraneibacter intestinavium | reverse complement strand
GCCGCGCGGCTTGCAGGATCATCTATCGTTCCGATCCATCCGAACTCTGCTCCTTTCCTTCCCTGCACAGCCAGGATTCCCTGCCCTGCCGCCGGGATCATCTCCTCCACCGAGAAATACCGTCCCACCGCGTGCTCCATGCCGAGACGTTTTAACCCTGCTGCCGCCAGAAGGGTCCCGTCATATCCTTCTTCTTCCAGTTTCCTCATCCGGGTCTGTACATTTCCCCGGATTCCCCGAAAGGTGCAGCCCGGATAAAGCTTTTCCATCTGAAGTGCCCGACGCCTGCTTGACGTGCCGATCACAGGATGCTCCGGCAGTCTGTCGAGTCCCTTCCGATAGATCAGGACATCCCTCGGGTCTTCCCGTTTTCCGTATGCCAGGATCGGAAGTTCCTCGTTCTCCTCCATGGGCATATCTTTCAGGCTGTGTACCGCAAGATCGATCCTTCCTTCCAGGAGAGCCCGGTCCAGCTCCTTGACGAAAAGCCCTTTGCCTCCGATCTTTTCCAGACTCTTGTCCAGGATCTTATCCCCGGTCGTCTTCATAGTGATGATCTGAACTTCTGTTTCCGGGGTATTTTCAAGGATCAGATCCCGGATGATCTCTGCCTGGCGCACTGCCAGCGCGCTCTCCCTGCTCCCGATACGTATCACAGAATGCATGGTGCATCATTTCCTTTCTCAATGATCTTATAGACCGCTTCCATATCCAGACTGCTCCGGATAATGTCGGCAAGCCTGTCATACTGCTCTTCCTTGTGTGCTTTCCAGTCCTTCACCCGGATCTGTCCCGGGTCATATCCCTTCTTCTTAAGGATCGCAGCCAGAAATCCCTTCGCCGCTCCCGGCGCGTCAAAGATGCCGTGGACATAACATCCATAGACATTTTTCCACTGGGCGCCGTCAGCGCGAAGCTCTCTTCCTCTGCCGGATTCTTCCGAAAACTCCACCAGAGCATGTACAGGTTCCTCCTCAACAGGATAACTCTCTCCCATATGGATCTCATACCCTTCGATCCCGGTCCCGCTCATATCTTTCAGCATTCCCGCCATATCCAGGAAATGTCCCTGCACTCTCGTCCTTCTCTTCTCCTGGCGGAATACAGTACGCACAGGCAGGAGCCCCATTCCTGGCACAGTCCCTTTCTGTTCTGCCCCCTCCGGATCGGAGATCTCTTTTCCCAGCATCTGATATCCTCCGCAGATCCCGAACACCAGACCTCCCCGCCCGGCGTGCTGAAGGATCTTCGCCTCCAGCCCGTTCTGCCTCATCCACAGGAGGTCCTGTATGGTGTTCTTGGTTCCCGGAAGCAGAACCCCGTCCGGCTCTCCAAAATCTGCCGGAGAGGAAACATATCTGACGTTCACCTCTTCCATCGCCTCAAGAGGCGCAAAATCTGTGAAATTAGAGATCCTGGGCAGGCGGATCACCACAAGGTCAACGATCCCTGTACCGCCCTTTTTCTGGAACCTCTCTGTCAGACTGTCCTCGTCGTCGATGTCCAGATAGAAGTAGGGCACTACGCCGAGTACCGGTATCCCGGTCTTTTCTTCCAGCATGGAAAGCCCCGGTCTGAGGATCGACACATCACCGCGGAACTTATTGATGATCGTACCTTTGATCCTCTGTCTTTCCTTTTCTTCCAGCAGCATGACCGTTCCCACAAGCTGTGCGAACACGCCTCCACGGTCGATATCCCCGGCAAGAAGCACCGGCGCGTCCACCAGCTCTGCCAGTCCCATGTTGACGATATCGTCCTGCTTTAAGTTGATCTCCGCCGGACTGCCGGCCCCCTCGATGACGATCACGTCACAGGATTCTTCCAGTTTATGATACGCCTCCAGGATCGCCGGGATATATTCTTTCTTATGCCTGTAATATTCCACCGCGGACATGGTCCCCACAGGCTCTCCATTTACGATCACCTGAGATCCCGTATCGTTGGTCGGTTTTAACAGGATGGGGTTCATGCACACATCCGGCTCCACGCCTGCCGCTTCCGCCTGCATCACCTGTGCCCGGCCCATCTCCAGCCCGTCTCTGGTGATGAAAGAATTGAGCGCCATATTCTGAGATTTAAAGGGTGCCACGCGGAAGCCGTCCTGCTTTAGCACACGGCAGAGCCCGCCGGCAAGGATACTCTTTCCCGCGTTGGACATGGTCCCCTGTATCATGATCGGCTTTGCCACTGTGTCTCCTCCTTCCACTCTTCTTTGTCCGCTGTTTCTTCTTTTATATCAACAGCTCTCTCTGCATCTCCCGGATCGCATATCTCCATCCTGCAGATCTTCCGTAGTTCTTCCAGGATCCGGTCATTTTCCTCTTTCCTGCGCACCGCGATCCGGTACCATCCCGTTCCCAGCCCGCTGTAATTCGAGCAGTCCCGGATCAGGATCCCCCTGTCCTTCAGCCTGGAAAAAAGATCCCGGATACTGTACATGAGGATAAAATTTGCCTCCGAAGGGATCACTTCAATCCCCATATCCTGCAGCGCCTTCTCCATCCGGGGCCTCTCCCGGCAGACCAGTTCCCTCGCGGCACAGACTCTGTCCCCGTCCTCAAGCGCCGCGATTCCCGCCTCCTGTGCAGGAGCAGACACGCTCCAGGGCTGCCGGACTTTGAACATCCTCTCCAGAAGTTCCGTATCCGATGTGATCCCGTATCCCAGACGAAGCCCCGGAACAGCATGGATCTTTGTAAAAGCCTGGACCACGAACAGACAGGGATAGCGTTCTGTCAGCTTCTCCATGGTATGCCCTGAAGGATCCTCCAGGAAGTCCACAAAACATTCATCCACGACCAGACGGATCCTCTTCTCCTCACACCGGTCTGCGATCCGGAACAGAAGCCCTCTGTCAATGGCCTGTCCCGCCGGGTTGGAAGGACTGCAGAGGAATACCATATCCGTCTCCTTTGTAAGACAGTCCAGGAAATCCTCCTTCAAGCGGAACTGTTCCTCCTGTCTGAGAGTATATTCGTGTATGCTGCATCCCACTGTCTTCAGCGCCTGCTCATACTCTGAGAACGCCGGGACCGGAATGGCCGCCCGCTTCGGTTTCTCCGCCAGGGCAAGGGAAAAGAACAGATCCGCCGCGCCGTTTCCGATGAAAAACTGCTCCGCCGGGATTCCCTTCTTCTCTGACAGTGCCTTTCGCAGTTCTCTGCACCGACTGTCCGGATAGACAGCCGCCCGCTCCACTCCTCTTTTCGCCGCCTCGATGACCCTTTCTGACGGTCCCAGCGGATTCACATTCACGGAAAAATCAAGCATGTCTTTATAGGTATAAATGTCTCCTCCGTGTCCGTATTCCATTCTGCTCCTCCTGTTTTCTGCCTCTTTCATCACACCAGTATCACCGCCAGCTTTACCACCCCAAATACCAGCAGCATAAGAAACGCCGTCACATACATCAGCTTTCCGGCGCGCCGGATGTCCTCTGCCTCGATGGGGCGGAGAGCATCTCCCAGATATTCTTTCTTATGCAGTTTCCCAAAATAGACTGCATCCCCAGCCAGGCGCACTCTCAGAGCCCCTGCACAGACCGACTCTGTCTGGGCGGAATTGGGGCTTGCGTGTTTCCTCCGGTCCCTCCGCCAGATCTTCCAGGCATTTTTTCCGTCCATCCCTGTGAGAAATGCCGCCCCGGTCATAAAGAGCGCCGTGAGGCGGGCGGGGATATAATTGAACACATCATCCATCTTTGCCGGGAACCGGCCAAAATACAGATATTTCTCATTCTTGTATCCCAGCATGGAATCCATCGTATTGACTGCCTTATATAAAAAACCAAGAGGAGCGCCTCCCAGGATCAGGAACAAAAGGGGGGCCGTGACCCCGTCGGACGTATTCTCTGCCACGGTCTCCACCGCGGCCTTTGTCACGCCCTCATAGGTCAGGTTCTCCGTATCCCGCCCGACGATCATGGAGACCGCTTTTCTGGCACCCGGCAGGTCGTTTTCCTTCAGTCTGTCGTAAACTTTTCCGCTCTCCTTCGCCAGACATCTCGCCGCAAGGATCTGATAACACCAGAAACTCTCGATCACGAACCGCAGTGCAGGATGGATCCGATGCGCTGCCCACAATACCGTAAAGGGAATAGCAAAAGAAACCCCTGCCACCAGGAACCAAAGAATGGTCCCTGCCGCCAGTTCCTTCCCCGGGCTGCTTTTCCCGGTCCATTTTCTTAAGATCTTTTCTCCAAAGGAAATAAGATTCCCGATCACCCGGACCGGATGATACAGCCAGACCGGATCGCCAAATAAAAAGTCAAACAAAAAGCCTGTCACACAGGCTGCAAGTGAGATCAGCATTTACAGGTTACTCCTATTCCGCAATATCATCCAGTTCATACCGGATCACTTTTTTCAGATCTTCCAGGCTCACCTCCACCTGATACCCGATCTTTCCGGCACTGAAGATGATCCTTTCATAAGCTTTTGCACTCTGGTCGATTGTGGTGACAAACTGCTTCTTCATCCCGATGGGTGAACAGCCGCCGTGGATGTATCCGGTCAGCGGGAGGAGTTCCTTCTGTTTTATCATCTCAATACTCTTCTCGCCCACACTTCGCGCCGCCTTTTTCAGGTTCAGTTCCCTGTTGACCGGGATCACAAACACATAATTCGCTTTTGTTTTCCCTGCTGTGACAAGGGTCTTGAACACCATCCCGGGATCCTCGTTCAGCGCTTCTGCGACTTCCATCCCGTTCACTGCGCCGGTCTGGAGATAGTTATAGCTTTTATACTCGATCTTCTTCTGATCCAGTATGCGCATGACATTGGTCTTTTCATCTTTTTTGCTCATATTTCATCAGTCCTTCATACATTTTTTCTGACACGGGCATAGAGATCCCGAGACGTCTTCCTTCCCGGACGATATATCCGCTGAACGTGTCCGTCTCCGCTCTCTTTTTGTCCCGGATATCCCTCTGCAGGGAGCTGGTGGCATCCTCCGCCAGTTCATGGTAAAACCGGTACAGGATCGCGTCCACATCTTTCTGCCCCACGTTCACACCCTTGGCCCGGGCGACCGCGTAAGCCTCCCGGACCAGTTCCTCATATTCTTTCGCCTTCACCGGATCGCTGCGCAGCTGCCCGATGTTATTGTCATAATAAGCGCTCGCCACATTGTAGGCACAGTTCAGGATGTATTTCTTCCAGATCTCCTGTTCAATATCCTCCGCCGCCTGATAGTCGATCCCCGCAGCGGACAGGATCGCGGAAACCTCTTTTACCTTTTTCTTTTCATCCTCATCCGCATCTTTTATCCCGATCCTGAGATCCGCAAAGTCTCCCTGCTGCGTTATCGAATGATCCTCGTTGGCAAATGCGACGATATAGATCAGGGAATCAACCACGGTCCCTTTTCCCATCAGTTTCCTGAGCCGCTCTCCCGGATCTGCCCCGTTCATAACGGGGATCAGGACCGTATCATCTGTCACTGCGCCGCTAAGTTCACCGCAGACCTCCTCCAGAGAATAGTTCTTCACACAGATGAAAATGTAGTCCTGCTCTCCCAGTTCTTTCGTTGGAACGACCCTCTCCGGATGGACTTTGATCTCTCCATTATGATCGCTGTGAAGGATCAGTCCGTCTTTTAAGACCGCCTCTCTCCGCGCTCCCCGCGCCGCAACAGTCAGATGCGGGCAGACTCTTCCCAGCATCCCCGCCAGATAGCCGCCCACGCCGCCGATCCCGACGACTGCGATCCGTTTCTCCCAGATCTGCTCTCCCTCACTCATATGATCTCTGTTTTTTTCCGCTTCTATATTCATCTCGTGCCTCCCGTTATCTCCTTCTTTTTCTGGAAATGATATATCCTGCCGCTGCCCCGGCAGCCAGGATCAGCACTGCCGCCACAGCGATCCATATCCACGAAATCTCCGTCCTGTTTTCCGTTCCCGTCAGCAGACGTTCCTCCTCGCTCTCTGAAAGAGTAAACTCCAGCTCTCCTGCCGGAAGTGAATCCAGTTTCAGAGTATAGGTTTCTTCCGTTTCACTCTTTTCCATCCCCTCCAGACTGCACTCCCGCATCACAAAAGGAGTATGGATCACGATCTCCAGGTCATGGAACTCCTTCCAGGTCTGCGCCGGAGAGAGCAGGTATGTGTAATCATAAGTCGGGGCTGCCTCTCCGTGGACCGCCGGATAGAGCGGAGCCGTAACCTCGTTGGTGATCCGTTCTCCCGGACCGACAGTGATCTCATATTCGTACCAGCGCATCAGCGTGTCGGATACATCCAGCCTGTCAAAGAAACTATCGATAAATCCGAAATCCCTCTCGTACAGATTCATCTCATAGACTACTGCATTGTACCAGTCTGTCTCGCTGATCGGCAGTTCCGGATCATAGGACATCTTTACAAACTCGCCGAATGTCATCTCTGACCTGTCTATCAAAGTGATCTCTCCATCGATCCGCTCTTCCATGGCACCGTTCTCACAGATATACCACTGCGGGAGTTCCTCCGGCTCTTCTCCGATCATATAGACTTCCAGAAGAGTCCCGTTGCTGACCCAGGATGAGAGTTCCAGTTCCTTTCCCACTCGATTATATCCTGAACTCGTTTCCATGTAAACTTTTGTTTTCCCTCCACCGCCAGAGAGCCTAAACCCTGCGTTCGCGGCGTCATATCTGGACTCATCGATCCCGCCTGCCTCATATGTATATTTTGTCACAGGCAGTTCAGGCGTATAAAACGGGTCCTCCACATACCCGTCCTGCAGTTTCGCCATATCACGCTCTATCTCAAAATCATCCGCCGCATAGGTATGCCGGAGTCTCTTCTCAACTTCTTCTCCATTGACCGTGACGCCGTACTTCTCTGTATCCGCGCCATATACAGGCTGCAGCGTCGCAGTATCATACTGAAAACCATATTCCGGCACCTTTCCAAAGGGAAATACCAGTGTCGCCGTCACGGAATAATCCTCCGGATTATAAAACGTATACTCTGCGGATACATTTCCGTTATAGGCAAGGAATTCCTCTCTGCTCTGGTAATGTGTCTCAGGAAATTCCGGTATGTCAAATGTCAGGAGTTCCTGTTCCACGATCAGGGGGCATTCTCCCTCTTTCACGACCGCACCGTTCGCCCGGGTTCCCTCCCAGTCGCTCTGGGCGGAATTGGCAGATGCCTCAAGGGGTGCCGCCAGGCACAGCCCTGCCCAGCCTGCTGCAAGTAAAAGGGCAGTCCCCGCTTTTTTCATCTTCTTTTTCCTGTTTTTTCTCTGTTCCATGCTGCTCCCCCTTTCCCCATTCAGTTCTCTTCTCCTCTGCCGCTCCACGGTGACTCTGTTTCTGTCTATTCTCTTCTCTCTGATCTTTTCCTGCTCTCAAAATAGATAAAACGGTCTATGGAGTCCAGTATATCCGCGAAATCCTCTCTCGGCGCGGCGTCGATATATCTGCTCAGGATCTCCCTCTCGTTTTCTTTGTATCTCCCGTAATAAATGTCATACAGGTTGTGTCCCCGCATATGGATCTTGATCTCCTCCATATACCGCTTCACATCATCCGTGGTCTCAAGATCCCGCCCGATCACTTCCACGAGCCGCTGTCCGCTTTTCAGACGGTGCAGATACTCTTTCCATTTTTCCAGAAAGATCTCATAGAACTGTTCTTCCGACCCTAGGATCCCGATCTGCGCCATTACCCGTGGATCCAGGAAATAATTCTCAAATGAATAATACTTCAGGATGAGCACGTTCTTCTCCGTCACTCTCGGAAGGCGGTCCACATCCTCCTCATTCCTGAGGGCATAGTAGCTGCAGAGCTGTTTTTTCAATTCCTCCCGGTCCTTGCCGTCGCCGTCACGGATCATGAGGAAATTGTCCTTTATGTAAACCTGGTTCATATATTTCAGGTTTGCGTATGTCTTGATATTCGTACAGCTGTTAGTCGTGATGATCGCGATCCGTGACAGATTGCCCTCGCTGTCATACGTCTCCGAATAGTATTTTCGGATCAGCAGCGGCAGCCTGCTCTTATCCTGCTTTCCTTCCACGATGAACACGAAATTCACATTCATCAGATCATTCGCCGAATATCCCAGATCATCCAGCACCGCACTGATATCCGTCCTCTCCCTCACCTCGGAAAAGCCTTCCCGGTTCAAAAATACCTGCCGGATCTGCCTGCTGTTAAAGTTGGACAGCAGATTCGGTGAATGGGTGGAGAAGATCACCTGGTTTTTCTTAGACAGGCGGTACAGGATATCACCGGAAACTTTCTGGAGTTTCGGATGGAGAAAGATCTCCGGATCCTCCACAAGGATCAGGTCCGCGTTCTTTCTGCCTTCCTCCTCATACGTCTCCAGCAGAGACAGCATGTAGATGCTGCGCATCCCTTTTCCCATGCTCCCCACCGGATACTTTTCTCTCTGCCCTGATTTCCTGATCTCAGTCTTAACGGCAAGGGTCTTCTCCACATCCAGGTTCATGGAGTAAAGGATCTCATCCCGGCCGCCGTTTCTGCGGAAATTCTCGTTCACCCTCCTGGAAAATGTATCCAGGTTCAGATTGTACAGTTTATATTCCAGCAGTTTTGCCGCCTCCAGGGCGTTTAACTCCTCCGGCGTCTTCCTGCTGATCAGCCCGATACAGGAAAAACAGTGGTTGCATTCCTTCGCGATGTCGAACATGCAGGAGCCTGCCCGCATCTGCTTTAACAGATCGTCCTCCTGGAGCATGAGCAGATCGTCCTGAAATTTCTTCAGGTTCCGTTCCGTATCCATGTAGTAAATATGGGGAAATATCTCCAGAATATATCTGTTGTTCTTTCTTGCACTGTCACTATAACGGACCCTTCCCTCCCGGTTTACAGAATATTCAAAGGTCAGTTTTCCATTCTCGTAAGATGGAAGTTTCTTGCAGAAATCTCTGTACCACGCTTCATATCTCCGGTAAGAGCTGACGATCCCGTACCTGTGGAACCGCTGCAGGTCTGCATCCGTGATCTGCAGTGTGACCATGATCTCAATATTGGGAAAGTTTTCCTGGAAGTCCTCCTCACGTACCGTGTAATCGCCGCCCACCGCGCGCACGGCATCCAGCACAGCAGTCTTTCCCGTATCATTTTTTCCCACAAGGATCAGGGCGTTCTCTATCCCGCCGATGTGCATCTCCCTGATCGATTTAAAATTGCGGATCCAAAGATCTGTGATCTGCATCCTGCTCACCTCCTGCTGAGCGCACCTGTTTCCACTAAAGCATCTCTGTTTCAATACGTTCGCAGTTTCCCAGCACTACAGCCCATAACGGTCCTTCATCTCTTCATACATTTCCTGGCGCATCTCCTCGGTGCGCTGCTCGGCAGCCCGGTTTGCAAAATGCATCGGTATACTCATCACTGCCATGATGATCACACCGCCGGCGATCATAAAGATCAGCCAGCGTATTCCTGCCCTTATCCCCGGCTTTTCCATCTGAGAGCTGAGTTCATTGATGTTGAGGACCTGAGCATATCTTTTTCTGCTGCAGCAGGGGCAGAAAAACTTTTTCGCATAATATGTATAAGTTCTCCGATTTACAAACGCGGCTCCGTCAACCTGTGTCCTGGTCATACTCCGCGATCTTGACATATGGCTTTTTGTAAACTCGGCGGCAGTGACGTCATATTCTGTTCCGCATTTCTCACACTTCACATGTCCCGTCAGCCCGGATCTTATGGTCATCTCTGCACAGCTGCGAAAAAACTGGATGCCGCAGAAGATCACCCATATCAGCAGCAGTATCCCCATGATCAGTGTAATGACAAATCTCGCATCCATACTCTCACCTGTCCTTTCCAAGCTTTTCCCTGAAGTCCTTTATCGATGTCAGGGAAAAAAGAAATGAGATCACCAGAATAGAAAGATCACTCGCAGACACACTGTCCATAAAATAGTCCGCTGCCGCCATCGAAACAGCAGTGAACAGGGTATCCATCAATACATATAGTACGACAGCCTGCTTTTCTGTGCATCTTCCAAGCTCTGCAAACACCGCCGGAAGTGCCGACGACAGGATCTCAAGAGGGAACCCCACGATCATGACGATGATAAAGAACAGGATAATGCTTCCCAGAGATTCATATTCAAATCCAAAAAAACTCATGATCGAACCGCCCACGACCGCGATCACAGCGATCACAGCAAGGATAACTATTGCCACAACAGAATATCCCAGCAGTGCTCCCGCCAGCTCTTTCAGTTTTTCTTTCATTCTATCCTTTAACTCACTTTCTCAGGATCTTGTCCATACTTTTCCCTTTTGCCAGCTCATCCACCAGCTTGTCCAGATAACGTATCTCCTGCATCAAAGGCTCCTGGATCTCCTCTACCCGCACGCCGCAGACCACGCCTTTGATCAGCTTCCGGTTTTCATTCGGTGACGGGGCGTTCCGAAAAAAGTCTCCGTACCCGACCGTCGTTGCGGTCAGTTCTTCCAGTTCTTTCTGACTGTAGCCGGTAAGCCACCGGATGATCTCATCCACTTCCTCTTTTGTCCTGCCCTTTCTGACAGCCTTGTTCACAAGAAGAGGATAGATCTTTGAAAACTCCATCTTATATACTTTCTCATTCTCCATCTCGTTTTCTCCTCACACGTGTTCTATCCGAAAACTTTCCGGTGGATCTCATTCTGTTCCGTCAGATAGGTCACATCCCCTGTGTGGATCCGGTTTTCCGCCGCTTCGACTACAGCCCGAGCGCCCTGTTTCCCGAATGCTCCGCACCGCCGGAAGAGTATTTCTCCATCACATAATTTGTCAGAAATACACCTGCCCGCTCAACCTTCTGTTCCTTTACAACTCTGTAACCTCTTTTCAGAAAGAACGGCTTCGCCGTGATCGAAGCGTGCGTGGTAAATCGTTCTGCCTCTGCCGTCCGCTCCAGTTCATCGCAGATCAAAGAAGCGATTCCCTGCCTCTGATGGTCCTTATGAACATAGAGTCTGTCCAGGTAACCCGATCTGTCCATATCACCAAAGCCAATGATCCGTTCTGTATCTCCCCTGCTTTCCACTGCCACAACGGTGTGATGCTCCCGGAATGACCTGTCCCAGGCTCCCATATCAATGCTTCCGTCCGCCCATGCATCAAGCTGTTCCTCTGTATAATCCGCCGCGTTTACCGAATGGACGGTCTCATAGAAAAGCTGCGCCATCTTTTCACAGTCAGAAGAACGGTATTCCCTGAGTATCATACATTTCTCCCGCCTTATTCATTCATATACTGTATGACCGGTTCCAGATACTTCTTATCCGTCCAGTCACATTTCTGTCCCACCGCGCACATCAGTGCGGTCATCCATGGCTCATAGGTTGACGAATCCTTCTTTGCGACTGCTTTCTGGAGCATTTTACATAATGTCCGGTCCTTGAAAGACATGGATGATTCATCCCAGGCTCCTCTTCCATAAAACATTGGAATCTCCTTTAAGTCTTCTTTCAGATTATGCTCCTTTACTTCTTCAAGCGCTTTCTCATCATAGGGGGAAGCCCCTACGCAGAAGACCGCTGTCTTCTTCCCTTTTAGCGCCTGTCTGTTCTTCCTCAGAAAAGAGATCCCTGCTATCCCCGACGCATAAATGCTTCCGCACAGTATGATCCTGTCATACTCTTTCAGCGCCCGGCTGTCTGCTTTCGGCGTCTCGACCACATCAAATCCTGTAGCATCCGCCAGCCACATGGCATATTTCTTTGCTGACCCGTATTTTGACTGGTAAACGATCAATCCTTTCCACATGACATTATCCTCCGATCATCCGCTCTGCTCCCACATTATCCAAGTGTCTGCACATCCCCTTCATCTGCGGTGAACTCATACTCCAGAGACGTTTTCTCCGCTCCGACCAGTTTGACCCGGTTTTCTCCCTTTTTTATCTCAAAAGTCCCTGAGTTCTCCTGTTCCCCGCCCGACTCTGCTTTACATTCAGCCAGAGTAGAAAGATTCCCGTCCGGGTCTATCAGCACAAACTTTGCTTTTCCGGATGAAACGTTCAGCTTCCATGTGAATGTGACTTCCGTATCTTCAGAGGCTTCGTACTTCCATACCGTATCCATTCCCTCCATCTTTTCCGCTGATCCGGATACAGTATTTCCCTCCTGGCTCCCCGTATAATTTGTCAGATTATAGCTGTTGGAGTCTCCTGCTATCCCTCTGTCGTTCTCATAATATCTTTCTCCCAGGTTCATCGTGCATCCTGTCATCAATACTGCTGCCGCGACAGCTGTCAGGCAAAGTCTTTTCCCGCTCCTCATAACATGCCTCCTAATATCCCAACCTCTTCATTCCCTGTTTAAATTCCTCGATCGCTTTCAGCTTTTTCACCCTTTTAAGCCGGATCCCGGCTTCTCGGCATATCTGCTCCAGAATCGCTTCTACGATAACATTGCTGACCCGGATCTCCTTTGGAGCTCCGAAACGAAAGATAAAATCGATCATTGCATCTGCAAGTGTCACGCCGGCGTCTTCCTCGGGACCTGTCATATCCGCCTTCAACATCATTTCAGAGTAGGCATCGGCAACAAGGCAGAGGCAGGGATTCGCCGGACGTACATACTCTTCATCCATAACTGCAGCCCCGGTATAGACGATATCTGCCTCAAGCACTGCATCACACTTCTCAGAAGCCCTCAGTTCCCCAATCAGTTCCCCATCTGTCAGTGTCAGCACAGGAAATCTGCAGCCGGTAAATGGCAGCGGTCTCTCTTCTGCCGTGCCCCCCTCTTTATCGCAAGAATAAAAAAATGTTTTTCCGTGTTCAAAATCCACCTTCATCTCATTCGTCCGGTAATATTCCACCGCGTCCGCGAGCATTCTGAGGTACCCGGTCATGCGAAGCACTTCGGCCTGATCCATATTATATGGAAAATAACCTTTCCGATAAGACATAAAATAAAGCCACTGATTTTTTCCACGAAATTTATAGCCCAGATCCTTTATGGTCTGCCACTGCGCCTTTGTCAGTTCGTCCCTGTTCCCCCAGTAGCAGGTCAGATTGTTCTGGCTGAACATGGCATATTCGGATGAGATGTTCATTCGTTCCGCCAGTGTCAGCATCATAAAGTCATTGAGACCGTCCAAACCCTCGTATACGGAAATTCCATAGCAGTCCCCGCCTTTTCCGAGGATGCTGACATATACCTCGTCCTCCCATTCTCCCTCCAGGGTGATCAGATCCATATCCCAGAACGTCTCCCAGGGCTCTATCTCTTTCAAACGCATCGCCGCCTCATACAGCGCACGCCACTCTTCCAGATCCGCTTCCCGGCGCGTTTCGCTCAGGTCTTTCTGCACCGCATCAAACGTCCCCGCACTTTCTCTCATCAAAAGCTTTTCATACAGAGTATTGGCATCCGACTCATCCGCCTTTTTTACAAAGCGGACCTGAAAACAGAATTCCAGCATCTCATTGATTCCCTTGATGTCATAATAAGCGGGATCGTATTCTCCATCTTCCATATAACCTGTTGCTTCCGCCCAGCCGCAGATTCCCTCATGTTCCGCATTTTCCGGATCACAGATCGCTTCCAGGAAATCATAATACCCGCCGATTCCCCCGCAGTCCTCAAACGGGCATGCCCCCTTCGCTTTAAGCACAACCGGATGCGTATACTCGCAGTCTGTTATCACGGATTCAATATCAATTCTGTGTTCCCAGTCATCTCCGAAATCATAACAGTATGTAAACCACTTCACCTGTTCCATATATGGATCGATCAGAGTTTCTGTGGCTTCCTCCAGATTATAGTCCATATCTGCGTAATCTTCGTCGATTTCCTCCACACAGATTCCCAGATCATGAAATTGGAATGCAAACAGATGATACCCCTTCCATCCCATGATCTCATTGAAAAGCACTGCAAGCTGTGAAAATGTGATTCCCGCCGGAATGATACACCTGCGCCAGATCGGGGGATGGGAACCTTTAACCGTGATTTTTACCTGATATGCTTTCATAAACGCCTCCTTTGTTCTTCTTCCCGTCTTTTCAAAGCCAAAGTTCCATTTTTGTCATAATACCTTTAAGTTCCATCATCTTATCTTCACATTGCTTTCTCAGCTCTGTCAATTTCATCCCGGGCTTAATAACTTTTTTTGCAAAATCCATTGTCTGTTTTGCGATCAACTGTACCTCTCTGTTATCCATATTTCCTCCAGCCGCATGGCATCCGTTTTCATAAGCTCATATCGACTTCCGATGACATCCAGAAATCTGTCATACTCTCATGATACCTCAATCTCACTCTCCCCTCAACAGCTTTTCAATATCTTAACATTTCTTAAAACACCTTTGCCCGTCTTCCATTCCTCTTCTATCACTTCTGCTGTATATCCCTCTCCGTTTTTCGCCTGCCAGTGATAAAAATCATATGGCTCTCCGGCGAGCTGGGATAACGCCGCCATGATCGTGCCCCCGTGTACGACAAACGCAGCGCTCTCAGTCTTCTCGTCCATCAATATGCGGATCCATCTCTGCACTCCGTCTGCACATCTCCTGCGAAAGTCTTCCTGTGCCTCTCCTCCCGGAAATGCAGTCATCCCTCCGGACTCCAGCCACTCTATGTAAGCCGGATGCTCTTTCAGATCTTCGTATGTCTTTTCTTCAAAAAGCCCGAAATCACATTCCCTGAGCATCGATTCCATCCGGATCTCTGTTTCCGGATAGATCAGGCGCGCCGTCTCTATACACCGCTTCATCGGGCTGGTTATCACGCTCTGTACGTCTGGATACCGGACTTCTTTCTCGCGAAATGCTTTTACCGCTCCGGCGGACAAGCTCTCATCCGTACTTCCGATATACTGCCGCTTTTCGTTTCCTGGCGTGGGCAGATGCCGAATAAATATGATCTTCATAGTTTTCCCTCATATAATTTGCAGGCGGCGGCCATTTCCTTCAAAGCTTCCATAATGTCATCATAATCGATTTCTCTAGCATACAGATATTTCTTCTGATATTTTTCCCAGCTCTTCCTAAGTTCCCCACTGGCAGAAATCTACTGCAATATCTCTGACACATCTGATATATGATCCAAACTGCCCCTGTGCCCCGCTGAAGCTTTTAGAGCTTCAGCAAAAATCCTTTTGCTGTACTTTTGAGTTTTTACAAGAATGTAGATATCATAAAAATC
>DWXK01000029.1 GCA_019119205.1 Candidatus Mediterraneibacter intestinavium | reverse complement strand
TACTTTCTACAACCCCTTATTAATTATTTATACTCCCCTCAAAAGACCGATGGCTCCCCCATCGGTCTTTTACTTTATATCGTTCATAAATTGTTCATTTATCCTTTAAAAATCTTTCACTTTCTTATCATTGTTTCTTCATTTCTCTCACCTATACTATAACCATCGAAAAGATAAACAAGACGCCAAGAAGTTAATTGAATAAACTTTTTCATAATACATGCCGGGGACCGAGCCGATCGGTCACCCGGCATCCTCCCTGTTCAGGGGGATTTTTTCTTTTTCAGCCGTTTTGCCGCAAAAGCACATGCGACCGCGCAGCACCCGGCAGCAGCAAGTACTGTCACCGCCCGCATCCCGGATCCGTTTGATACGCTCTCCATGTCTGTACTTCTTCCGCTTCCACTTTCCGCATTCCCGGAAAAGATCCTTTTCACCGGTCCGATCACTTTTCCTGCGAGATCACCGCTCTCTCTGACTTCAAAATATATCTCTTCTTCTTTTCGGTTCCCTGCCAGATCCTCCGCCTCTCCCTTAACAGTATACGTTCCCTCCTCTGTGATCTTATACTCAAAGATCCTGCTGTCTGCGCTGAGTTTCTGCGGTTCGCCATTGATATCGATATCCCGGATCCACTCCCCTGCTCCGTCGACCCACAGACTGAGGACAACACTGTCATCATATGTCTCACCGTCTTTCAACTCACCCCAGTACATGACCGGAGGCGTATGGTCGATCGTAAACACTGCTTTTGCGAATGACACATTCCCGGCGGCGTCTTCTGCCCGCACCTCGAGGAGCCTCTCCCCCTCCTCTGTCACCATCTCCCCCGAAAAATAAGGTTCCCGGTCCAGATACATACTGTAAGAGTGCTCTGTAAAATCCCGGACCATTTCTTCCTTTCCATAATTCCATTGAAAGAAACGGATATTCGCCCCGTTCATCTGATCCACATATCTGATGACCGGACTGTCACGGTCTATGGTAAATGACACCGCCCGCTCTGTTCTGTATCCTGCCGCATCCACTGCCGTGACACGGCACTCATATCTCCCTGTCTCTTCAAGGACAATATCCTTTTCCACCCCCTGCCCGGTACTGTCACAGTCTTCCAGAGTCAGACTTATGATCTCTTTCGTTTCTTCTTCCGGAGCAGTATGACAGATGCAGATCATGCACTCCGAAAGTATATTTTCTTCCGAGACCTTTATTTCCATCTCCACATCTTCTCCCGTGATCACAGAATCTTCTATCCCCTTTATTTCGATCACCGGAGGCTCGCTGTCAACAAACAGTTCCTTGATCTTTACAGATGTATTCCCCGCCCGGTCCAGGACATGGACCATGACCGGCACGCCTTCCCCGTTCTGTGACGGTCTGTCAGCCTCAAATTCCAGGGTATCTGTAAATACTGCTTTTTCTAAAGAAGAATACTCTCTTCTGCCTGCAGCCTGTCCCCCGATATAGTATGTTATACTTTTTAATCCGGAAGCAAATCCATATTTTTCTCCGCTCTCATCCACCCGGATACGGACTGCAGCCGTTTTCTGCTGCCAGACATTCTCTCCCGTCCCTGTCTCAAGACTGATCATCGGGGCTTCATCTTCACAGCAGATCCGGGATGACTCGCTCTTTACTCCTGCTCTTCCGGACCGGTCCACTGCATAAGCTGTGATCTTCCCCTCAAAACCCGGTGTGATCTCCAGTATCCCCTGACTTCCTTCTATCAGCTCTTTCTTTCCTCCGCCCACGCCGCACACGATCTCTTTTACTCCGGAAACAGTATCCGATGCCGCGACTGCCACCTTGAACGAAGAGGAAAAACAGCCTCCCTCTGTATCCCGATAGGAGAACGTCACTTTCCCGGGTCCGCTCTCATCCACCCGGATCATCCTTTCCTGCCGGTGCATCTGCCTGCCTTCCGGCTCCGTCTCCAGCCAGACCGTAAGGAGGTTTTCTCCCTCCTCCCATGTTTCCGGCCCAATGACTGCCACCGCAGGTTCCTGTTTTTCCTCATGATCTCCCTCCTGCTCACCCTGTCCATCGCTTTGCATTCCTTCTTCCTGTCCAGTCCCGTCATCAGCCCCGGATTCGGATTCATCCCCCGGCTCATCCTCATCTCCACTCTCTGACGTTCCATCCTCATCCGGTCGCTCTGTCTTCCCTTCCCCGACTGGCCCCGTCTCCATCGGCTGCTCCGTCTCTTCTGTCTGTTCGATCCGCAGTTCTCCTTCTGTCTTTTTCCCCGACGGCGCCGTGATCAGATATCTGCACACTGCATTCGGTTCTGTATGGATGATCGTCACTTCCGGTGCATTCTGATACCACTCTGATCCCGGTCCTGTTTCCGGACACACTATCTCCGGCTTGCTGTATTCTTCTGTTTTCTCTGCAAAACCGGATGAGGCTCCCAAAACCGAAACGGTCATGCAGAGGAACATCAGGAGCACCCCAGCGTTCAAAAACATTATCACCCGCATTTTTCTATTTTTCCTGGTCCTTTTGTTCTTCATCCTGCTCCTCCTTTTCCATTTCTGCCCTGTATCCTTCCATCGCCTCTTTGACCGGGTCTGATCCTCCCAATTTCTCCAGTGCCTTTTCTCCTGTCAGCAGAGCAGCCGCATACCGCCTTTGACCGGCTTCCAGATTCATTTTTCTGATACATGCACTCTCGATCAGCTCCTGCCTCTCTTCGATCTCGATAAGGCGCCCATACGCGCTGACCGCCTCCTCCATCATCTCCTCCCGCTCATATGCCGCTGCGAGAGCCCGCAGCGTATTTCTCTCCAGCTCCTCCCCGATAGAGAGGACCTCCGCATTTCCTTCCGCTGTATTCTCAAGCAGTTTCTCCTCCAGTTCTTCCGCCACGGCAGATACATATTCCTCCGCCGTAACCCGCTCTTCCGGCAATGTCCCGGCGCCCTCCTGATCCGTGTTCTCTTCTGTGTTCTCTTCTGTTTTCCCTTCATCCTCCTTCCGCTCATTTGACTGCATCTCATCCGGAGCAGAGCCGTCATCCTCCCCGTTTTCTTCTGCCAGGCGAATCTCCGCCGTTTCCGTACTTCCGGGTCCTGCTCCCGTATACAGCAGGATCCCGGCGGGGACGCTCGCTGTCAGGAACAGCAGGAACAGCCGTGATCTTCTTTTGCCGTGCACAGTCATTTCACGTATCTCCGGAAGGTCCTTCAGGATCTGACGCAGGTCCTCATACTGCCTTTTCCTTTCTCCGATACAACGACCTATGACCCGTGCCATTCTCATCTCTTCTGTCCTGGTCAGCCGGGGGATCACCGTCGTATATGCGAGCATGAACTGCATTGTCTTTCCGTACCCGAACAGATCTGCCGTATATGTTCCGCCCGTGTTCTTCCCCAGGACCGGCTTGACGAAGTGTTCTCTTACAGCTCTCTGCTGCATCTTCTTCATGGCGGGCTCATTTTCCGGGGCGTCCGGGTTCAGCAGGCAGATCCGCTCTTCCTCTGTCACTATGATGCTGTAAGGATTAAGATAACGATATCCTTTTCCGTTCCTGCATCTTCGATACTGTTCCAGATTTCTGCCTATCTGTCTGAACCACTCGAAGATCACCGCCTTCTCCATCTCCGGGTTCTCTCTCAGATAATAGGCGAGAAGGGTCCCTTCCACGCAGTCAAGACTCTGCCTGCAGCGCATTCCCTGATCGATAAACCGAAAAACTTCATACATCTCTGCCATATTCTTTTTTCTGCTGCCGATCGTCCCGCGGTCCCTCATACCGCCGTACACGTCTGCACTTCCAATCCATGTGAATCTCATCAGAACTGATACTGAATTGATACTGATCTTTGAACTTTCTTTCTGACCAGACCGGTCAGGATATGTATATCATACTTGAAGCAGATAAGAAATGCAAGAAATTTTTATACAAAACGGTCACTGCATACGCTGTCCCCAGGAACAGAAAAATGCCGCCGGACCATTCACAGATCTCTCTGAAAATGACCCGGCGGCACCCACATTCTGCTGTCTTTCTTATCCCAGCTCTTCCAGGCGTGCAAGAGCTGCTGCCACTACCTTATCCATGTCATAATACTTGTAATCTCCCAGCCTTCCGCCGAAGATCACATTTTCTTCCTTCTCAGCCAGCTTCTTATACTCTGCAAAGAGGGCGTTGTTCTTCTCATCGTTGACCGGATAGTACGGTTCCATCCCCACGCTCCACTCGGAAGAATATTCTCTGGAGATGACCGTCTTCTCCTGTTTTCCGAACTCGAAGTGCTTGTGTTCGATCACACGAGTATATGGGACTTCACGGTCCGTATAGTTAACGACCGCATTTCCCTGATAGTTCTCACAGTCCAGGACCTCAGTCTCAAAGCGGACAGACCGGTACTCCAGCGCGCCCAGCTTATAATCAAAATACTCGTCGATCATACCTGTGAAGATGATCTTCTCCGCGATATCCGGATTTTCTTTTCTGAATTCGAAGAAATCTGTACCGGTACGCACTTCCGTTCCCTCGAGCATCTTTTCCACGATCGCCGTATAGCCTCCGATCGGGATTCCCTGGTACCTGTCATTAAAATAGTTATTGTCATAGATAAAGCGGAAGGGGAGACGCTTGATGATAAATGTCGGAAGTTCCGTACATTTTCTTCCCCACTGTTTCTCCGTATACCCTTTGATCAGCTTCTCATAGATATCTCGTCCGCCAAGGAACAGCGCCTGTTCTTCCAGGTTCTTCGGCTCTGTGATGCCCGCTTCCCGGCGCTGTTTCTCTATGATCTCCTTCGCCTCCTGAGGTGTCTTTATCCCCCACATCTTGCTGAAGGTGTTCATATTGAACGGAAGGTTATAAAGTTCGTCCTTATACACCGCCACAGGGGAATTGATATAGTTGTTAAACTCCGCAAACTGGTTGATATAGTCCCAGATCTTCTTATCGGAAGTGTGGAAAATATGCGCGCCGTATTTGTGTACATGGATTCCCTCCACATCCTCGCAGTAAATGTTCCCGGCAATGTGATCCCTGCGGTCGATCACAAGACATTTCTTTCCTTTTTTTCCAAGTTCATGCGCCATCACCGCTCCATAGAGTCCGGCTCCAACGATCAGATAGTCATATTTTTTCATATCATACCTCTCTTTTCACAGTGCATTTCTTATTTTTCATACTGCACCTGATTTTCTCTATCATACCATCTTTTAATTCTTTTCGCCAAAAAGTCGCTCTATTTCGTTATTTTTGTGTATAAATTACATTTTTTCATTTACAAATTGGTCATTATGCACTAAACTGGTAATAACGGCGGGAATTTCCCGCATGCCGTTTACGGGCGGAGGCTTTCGGTCCGAAAGGCACTTTGAAATATATCTATATCACGGAGGTAAGAGATCATGAAAGGTAATGTTATAGTAGGACAGTCAGGCGGCCCCACCGCTGCCATCAATTCCAGCCTTGCCGGCGTTTACCGCACAGCAAAAGACCGCGGGGCCGCAAAGGTTTATGGAATGCTGCACGGGATTCAGGGGCTTCTTCAGGAAAGGTATATCGACCTGTCCGAATATATCACGAACGAACTGGACGCCGAGCTTTTAAAGAGGACACCCGCTGCGTTTCTGGGTTCCTGCAGGTATAAACTTCCGGAGATCCACGAGGACAAAGATGTATATGAAAAGATCTTCGGCATCCTGAACAAACTGAACATCGAAGCGTTTATCTATATCGGCGGAAACGATTCCATGGATACGATCAAAAAACTTTCAGATTATGCGATCATCACAGGACACCCGACCCGCTTTATCGGATGCCCGAAGACGATCGACAACGACCTTGCTCTCACAGACCACACTCCCGGTTACGGAAGCGCGGCAAAATATATCGGAACTTCTGTCAAGGAGATCATCCGGGACAGCTTCTGCCTGGAATACGAAAAAGGGCTTGTATCCATCGTAGAGATCATGGGAAGAAATGCCGGATGGCTGACAGGCGCTGCTGCTCTTGCAAGAGGCGAGGACTGCTCCGGACCGGACCTGATCTATCTCCCGGAGCTTCCTTTTGATATCGAAGCCTTCGGCGCAAAAGTCAAAGAACTTTTAACGAAAAAATCATCCGTTGTCGTTGCCGTTTCCGAGGGGATCCGCCTTGCGGACGGCCGCTATGTGTGCGAACTTGGACAGAGCATCGACTTTGTGGACGCGTTCGGTCACAAACAGCTCTCCGGAACCGCAAACTATCTGGCAAGTTATATCGCAGGTGAGATCGGATGCAAGACCCGTTCTATCGAACTGAGTTCTCTGCAGCGCTCTGCTTCTCACTGCGCATCCCGTGTGGATATCCTGGAAGCTTATCAGGTAGGCGGCGCTGCAGTCAAAGCAGCGGACGAAGGCGATTCCGGGAAGATGGTCGTTCTCCAGAGACTGTCCGATGACCCGTACCAGAGCGGAACGGAAGTAAAGGACGTCCACAAGATCGCCAACGATGAAAAACTCGTTCCCCGTGAATGGGTAAATGAAGACGGCTCTTATGTAACAGATGAGTTTGTCAGCTATGTACGCCCGCTGATCCAGGGCGATGTATCTCCTGTAATGGTTGACGGAATACCGCGTCATCTTTATCGTCAGCTGTAGGAGGCACCAGAACATCCTCTGGATTTGTACCGGGAGAGTCCAAGGCGAAGCGCCGAAAGGACTCTCCCGTTTTTTATGGCACCCCCACTATTCTCCGGGCTAAACTGCAGACCGGTCTCTGCAGACATAAGGGCAGGCCGGACTGACGCTTTATCTCAGGTACAATATTTGGCATCTTGAACCAACGGGCTAGAGACGTTATACTTATTGCAGAAAACAGATCAGAATGACAGAGATTCAGGAGGTAACTATGATAATCAAAAACGCTCTTTTAACAGATCCTTCCACACATACGTCACGAAAATGTGACATCCGTATCACCGGTGGTCTCATCTCTGAGATCGGGGAAGACCTCTCTCCCGCTCCTTCAGAAGATGCGATCTCTGCGGAAGGGCTTGTGGCAGCTCCAGGACTCATCGATACGCACGTACATTTCCGGGACCCGGGATTCACCCACAAAGAAAATCTCCATACCGGTTCTCTCGCGGCAGCAAAGGGAGGATTCACATCCGTTATCTGTATGGCGAACACCTCTCCCGTCGTGGACAATGAACAGACGCTTTCTGATATCCTGACCAGGAGCAGAGAGGAAAAGATCCGTATTTTCCAGGCAGCATCCGTTTCCCTCGGACTCAAAGGCGAGGAGCCGACAGACATGAAAGCTTTAGCCGCTGCCGGAGCCTGCGGCTTCACCGATGACGGGATCCCGCTGAAGAATGCCGCATTCCTCTATGATGCAATGGAGAAAGCTGCAGAGATCGGACTCCCGATCAGCCTTCACGAGGAAGATCCGTCCTTTATCAAGAACAACGGCATCAATCACGGTCCCGTCTCCGAACAGCTTGGAATCTACGGTTCCCCTTCCATCGCGGAAGAGTCCCTGGTGGCAAGGGACTGCCTTCTTGCGCTCCGCTCCGAAGCCCATGTGGTGATCCAGCACATCAGCTCCGGGCGTTCCGTAGAGATCGTGCGGATGTACAAAGCCCTGGGAGCAAAACTCCACGCAGAGGCAACGCCCCATCACTTTACACTTACAGAAGATGCAGTCTTAAAATACGGTACTCTGGCAAAGATGAACCCGCCCCTCCGTACAGAGGCAGACCGTCAGGCGATCATCACAGGACTTGCCGACGGCACGATCGACATCATCGCTACAGACCACGCACCTCACAGCCCTGAGGAGAAAGGACGTTCCATCACCGGCGCCCCCAGCGGCATCATCGGGCTGGAGACTGCCCTGGCTCTCGGCATCACCTCCCTGGTGCGCCCCGGACATCTGACCCTGATGCAGCTGCTGGAGAAGATGACAGTCAACCCGGCGGATCTTTACCATCTGCCGAGCGGCCGGATAGAGATCGGAAAGGCAGCGGATCTGGTCCTCTTCGATCCCGAGGAGTGCTGGACGCCGACAGAATACCTCTCCATGTCTTCCAACTCTCCTTTCACCGGCTGGAAGCTGTATGGCAAAGTAAAATATACGATCTGCGGGGGAGATGTCATCTACCGTGACTGAATCCGTATCAGATAAGAGCGATCCCCCGGACACCTGTAAAGTTCTTTCACTCTGCCTGAACGGAGTCCTCACAAAAACACAGAAGGAGCTGCCACATCAATTCCATGTGATATGCCGCAGCTCCTTCCCATTTTTCCGGATCTTGTATCTTATCTGTTTACTCGATCCCAACTACTTTGTAATCCTGATCTTCCACTGTCTTTTTCAGAGTCTCATCATCAAGTTCTGCATTCAGCGTTACCACTGCAGTGCCCTCAGTATGGCTCACTTCTGCCTCGTCTACCTGTGGGAGCGCCTCCAGCACTTTCTTCACTCTTGCCTCACAGTGTCCGCACATCATTCCTTCGATCTTCATTGTTTTCTGCATTGTTGTTTCCTCCTGTTTTTTATGATTTTTGATCTTTTTATCTTTTCTCGCATCATACATGTTGAACCAATTAAGACGCAGCGCGTTGGTCACCACGCAGAAGCTGGAAAGACTCATTGCCGCAGCCCCGAACATGGGGTTTAACTGCCAGCCGAACAGCGGGATCCACACCCCTGCCGCCAGCGGGATCCCGATCACGTTGTAGAAGAACGCCCAGAACAGGTTTTCGTGAATGTTGCGCAGCGTGGCACGGCTCATACGGATCGCCGCGGGCACATCGCTCAGCCGGCTCTTCATCAGGACAACATCCGCTGCATCAATGGCGATATCAGTTCCCGCTCCGATGGCGATCCCGATATCCGCCCTTGTCAGTGCAGGCGCATCGTTAATGCCGTCGCCCACCATGGCAACTTTTCCTTTTTTCTTCAGAGACCGGATCACATTTTCTTTTCCGTCAGGCAGGACTCCTGCAATGACTTCATCCACTCCCGCCTGTGCGCCGATGGCTTTCGCCGTCCGCTCATTATCTCCGGTCAGCATGACCACATGGATTCCCATGTTTTGGAGTTCCCTCACTGCCTGCGGACTGTCTTCCTTGATCACATCCGCCACAGCGATGATACCGATCAGCTTTCCGTTCCTGCTGAAGAACAGCGGTGTCTTTCCTTCTTCCGCAAGTTCTTCCGCCCTCTTTCTTATATCGTCAGAGATCTCTGCACTGCCGCTGATAAACTTCAGATTGCCTCCGGCGAGTTCATCTGTTCCCAGACGTCCTGAAAGTCCGTTTCCGGGAACGGCCTGGAATCCCTCCGTCTCCACAGACGGATCGATCCCGCTCTCCTCTGCCTTTATGAGGATCGCATGTGCCAGCGGATGCTCGCTCTTCTTTTCCAGAGCATAGGCATTGAGGAGGAGTTCCTCCTCTGTCACCCCTGCTGCCGGGATCATATCCGTGACTCGAGGCTCGCCGCTGGTGATAGTCCCTGTCTTGTCAAGGGCAACGATCTGGGTCTTTCCGGCCTCCTCAAGGGAGACCGCAGTCTTAAACATGATCCCGTGTTTCGCGCCCATTCCATTCCCGACCATGATCGCCACCGGCGTGGCAAGGCCAAGGGCACAGGGGCAGCTGATCACAAGCACCGAGATCCCTCTCGCCAGGGCAAATCCGATGGTCTGTCCCGCCAGCAGCCAGACCACTGTCGTGACAGCCGCGATCACGATGACCGCCGGCACAAACACGCCCGATACCCGGTCCGCGATCTTGGCGATCGGCGCCTTGGTCGCAGCTGCATCGCTCACCATCTGGATGATCTGAGAGAGCGTTGTGTCCTCCCCCACTCTCGTCGCCTCACAGCGGATAAATCCGGAATGGTTCACTGTTGCCGCCGACACCGCATCGCCCGGCTTTTTATCCACGGGGATACTCTCTCCCGTAAGGGCAGATTCATTGACCGCGCTGCTCCCCTCCAGGACGATACCGTCCACGGGTATATTCTCACCCGGTCTGACCACGAATACATCGCCTTTTCGCACCTGATCGACAGATACTTCTGTCTCCACACCGTTCTTTATGATAACAGCAGTCTTCGGAGCCAGTTTCATCAGGCTCTTGAGCGCATCCGTCGTCTTTCCCTTAGAGCGCGCCTCCAGCATCTTTCCCACTGTGATCAGGGTCAGGATCATTGCCGCGGACTCAAAATAAAACTCATGCATGTAAGACATCACCGCCGCAGCGTCTCCCCGCATCTGGGCATCTGTCATGGCAAACAGCGCATATGTGCTGTATCCGTAGGACGCCCCGGCTCCCAGCGCCACCAGCGTATCCATATTCGGAGCTCCGTGGATGAGTCCTTTGAAACCGCTGATAAAAAACTTCTGGTTGATGACCATGACAGCCGTCGTAAGCAGGAGCTGGATCAGCCCCATCGCCACGTGGTTCCCTTCCAGGAAAGACGGGACAGGCCAGCCCCACATCATATGTCCCATAGAGAAATACATCAATGGGATCAGGAAACACAGAGAGGCGGTCAGCCTCTTCTTCATCTTCGGGGTCTCCGTATCTTTCAGGGAATCTTCCGCAGCCGAGGCAGAAGCTGCCGGCGCAGCCCCGCTTTTCTGCGCCCCCTTTTCCGACGCGCCATAGCCTGCATTCTCTACGGCCATGATAATATCCGAGGGGGATGCTGTTCCCTCTACTCCCATGGAATTTGTCAGCAGGCTCACTGAACAGGAGCTAACGCCCGGCACCTTTGACACTGCCTTTTCCACCCGGGCACTGCACGCCGCGCAGCTCATCCCGGTCACATTATATTGTTTCATTTCTCTCCCTCCAGTCTACTTCATCAGCTTCTGCAGGGTCATGACCAGCTCATCGATCGTCTCTTCCTTCCCGTCACGGATGTCATCCGCCACACAGGTCCGGATATGATTCGCCAGCAGTACCTTGTTGAAGCTGTTCAGCGCCGCATTCACCGCCGAGACCTGTATCAGGATATCCGGACAGTAGGCATTCTCCTCCACCATCCTCCGGATTCCCCGTACCTGGCCCTCAATCCGGCTCAAGCGGTTGATCAGATCTTTATATTCTTTTTCCGAACGTTCCTTTGTCTTATGGGAACATCCGGGACAGGCTTTCTTCTCTTCCATAAATACACCTCTCTTATATCCCACAAACCCCATAGGGGTATTTTTCTTTACAGTGACATTATATACCCTCAAGGGGTATATTGCAAGCATTATTTTCTGTCCGGCAGATCTTTCCATTTTAAAGGTTGCAGTTTACAAACAGAAAAAAGGACCATGCAGCCGTATCTCCTTCCGTTTCCGGAAAGCTATCCTGTCTGTATGGTCCCCATATGTCTCTATTTCTATTATTTTCTTCTATTCTACGCTCTTCAGAGACTCTACCATATTGATCTTCTTCAGTTTAAAATACATCACTCCGTTCACAAAACAAGAGAACACAACTGTAAGCAGGAAAGCATACAGAAAACTGCTGACATCCACATTCCGGCCGAACATGACCGAATCGATCTCCACTGTCACGATAATAAACTGATGCAGTATTTTTCCCAGGATCATCCCGAACAGAGATCCGATCAGTGTCAGGATGATATTCTCCCTGTACACGTAAGCGCATACTTCCCCGCTGTAAAAGCCCAGTACCTTAAGCGTGGCAAGCTCCCGTTTCCGCTCCGTGATACTGATGTTATTCAGGTTATACAGCACCACGAATGCCAGCATTCCCGCCGAGATGATCAGCACCACGATAACGATATCAAGGCTTTCCAGCATATCATCGACCTGCTGTTTCAGATCTGTTGTATAGCTGACACTCAGGGCCCCCTCCTGTTCCAGGATCTGTGTTCCGACTTCATCTGCCTCTTCCGTCGTCCTGTCCACCGTACGGTAACAGATTGAATTGTATTCCGGTTCTTCGCCATATAGTTTTTCATACACCGACGGAGTCATATAGAGATAATGAGACATATAATTCTCGCAGATATATTCGATCGTAACATCCAGATCTCCTTTATCTTCATCCCGGATGGTCACCGTATCGCCGGCTTTCAGATCCAGTTCCTTTGCCATCTTCTCCGTGAGTACAACTCCGTCGTCACTCAAAGCATACTCCTCCTTGGTGACCCGGTCGCGAAGGACCACAAAATCCGAAAAATCATCTACATCTGAAGGAACATTCAGATAAACTTCTTCCCATTGTTCGCCGTTTCCGATCGTGATCTGCACCAAAAGACCTTCCATGATCCCCGCGACATTATCGTCCTCCTCCAGTTTACTGGACACCTGCGCCTGTTCTTCTTCCGAGGCATCTTCATTCAGAATAACGTTCCCGTCATACTGCTGGATCTCCTCATACTGCAGGACCGCGATCGCCGATATGGAATCTTTGATGCCAAACCCTACGATCATCAGCGCCATACAGCCTCCGATGCCAAATACTGTCATAAAAAATCTTTTCTTATATCTAACAATATTGCGCACGGTCGCTTTCCATGAAAAGTTCAGCCATTTCCACAGGAACCGGATCCGCTCGAGAAACACTCTCTGCCCCTGTTTCGGTGCCGGAGGGCGCATCAGTTCCGCAGCCTGTTCCTTCAGTTCCTTATAACAGGAGAAGAAGGTTGCTCCAAGCGTGCAGACGAGCGCCGCTCCGGACGCCATAAGTCCGAATTCCAGATTATACGGTATACGGATCACATTCATGTGCTGATACATGATCCCGTATGCAGTAATGATGATATAAGGAAATACTTTTTCTCCGAACAGCACCCCGAACAGAGCCCCTGCCACTGTTGCAAAAAGCGCGTAGCCGAGGTATTTCGCTGCGATCGAATGCCGTTCATATCCCAGAGCCTTGAGTGTTCCGATCATTGTTCTCTGTTCTTCCACCATACGTGTCATAGTCGTCAGACTGATCAGGGCAGCTACAAGGAAAAACAGGACCGGGAAAACTTCACCGATGGCTCTCATCCTGTCTGCATTGTCTCCGTAACCGGAATACTCAGTCAGATTATCTCTGTCATACACATACCACTTTGGATGATCCAGATCTGCGATCTCCGCCTGTGCATCGGCAAGTTCCTGCTTCGCATCCTCTATCTTCTGTTCACCGTCTGCGATCTCCTGCTCGGCTTCCGACTCCCCCTCATAATATTCTTCCCATCCGTCAGCAAGTTCCTGCTCCGCGCTGGCAAGATCTTTCTCTGCCTGATCGATCTGAGCCTCGCCCGATTCAATCTGCTCCCATCCGGAATTGATCTCCGCCTGTCCTGCTTCAATCTGAGAGCGCGCAGACTCGATCTGTGCCTGCGCCTGGACGATCTGGGCTTCTCCCTCCTGGATCTGTTCATACAGAGCATTCATGGCCGCAAGTGTCGTATCATCTGTCTGGCCGCTGGCAGACAGTGCGTTGTACTGTTCCTTTGCCTGGTTGAGCGCGTCGATCTGCTCATTCAGCGTATCGATATTGGAGTTCAGTTCCTCCGCCGACTGATCCAGTTCCGCCTGTCCATCTGCAAGCTGCTGCCGGGAGTTCTCCAGTTCCTCTTTCGATGATTCCAGTTCACGCTTCCCTTCATCCAGTTCTGCCTGTCCGTCCTCAAGTTCCTTTCTCGCGTCTGCCAGTTCTTTCTCGGCCTCTGCCCGTCCGTCCTCGAGTTCCTGCTCCGCATCGGCCACTTCCTGTGCCGCATCGGCCAGTTCTTTCTCGGCTTCGTCAACGATCTCCTGATAGCGTGCTTCCTGTCTCTCCTCCTTGATCGCTTTCACACTCTCCAGTACTTCTTCCACTCTGTTGTCGTACTCGTCCGTAAACGCAGTCAGATCTTTTGCGCCTTCCACCTTGGCGTAGATCTCTGTATAGACGTCAAGGGAGAAACTCTCCTCCGGCACACAGACAAACGCGCTGACGCTTCCGGTCCCTATCGTTGTACTTCCACGCTGAAATCCAATATAACACGGGCTGCTCACAGCTCCTACGATCGTGAATGTATCCGTTTTTAATGAATCTGTGATCTCATCTTCTGCCCCGCTGGAAAACGTGACCGTATCTCCGATCTCCCAGGAGCTCTCATTCAGATAGTCCACATCGACCACGCACTCGTCTTCCGCCTCAGGGAGACGTCCTTCCTCCAGCTGCACCTGGTTCATGGTCGGAAGGATCGACATCACATGAACAACGACCTGGTTATCCCCTTCCGTGCAGAGCGCATCCACGGAATATCCGCCTTCCACTTCTGAGATTCCATCTACTGCTTTGAGCGCCTCGATATCATCCTCGGTAAGCCCCATGGTACTGATAACTTCAATATCCATCAGGTTCTTTTCATCAAAGTAAGCGTCACCCGAATATCTCATATCCGGCTCCGTGGCACGGATGCCGGAAAAGAAAGCCACTCCGATCGCCACGATAAAGAAAATAGAGAGGAAACGCCCCAGGCTCCGTCGGATCTCCATATAAAAATCTTTTGCCAGTGCCTTCTTTTTCATATGTATCCCCTACCATTCTATCTCGTCGATGGACATCGGATTCTCGTTCAGTTCCATCTTAGAGACCTGTCCGTTCTTAATATGTATCAGTCTGTCCGCCATCGGAGCCAGTGCCTGATTGTGGGTGATCACGATCACTGTCATCCCCCGCTCGCGGCACATGTTCTGCAGGAGTTTGAGAATCGCCTTTCCGGTATTATAATCCAGCGCTCCCGTAGGCTCGTCGCAGAGGAGGAGTTTCGGATTCTTGGCCAGCGCCCTCGCGATCGAGACTCTCTGCTGTTCTCCTCCTGAAAGCTGAGCCGGAAAATTATCCAGCCGGTCTCCCAGGCCGACATCTTCAAGCACTTCTTTTGCATCCAGCGGATCTTTGCAGATCTGGAGCGCCAGTTCCACATTCTCAAGAGCCGTCAGATTGGGAACAAGATTATAGAACTGGAACACGAATCCGATATCCTCTCTGCGATATCCCGTCAGTTTTCTGGAGTTATATGACGTGATATCTTCTCCGTCCACGATCAGTTTTCCGTCTGTCGCCGTGTCCATTCCTCCCAGAATATTGAGGACCGTGGTCTTTCCCGCCCCGCTGGGTCCGACGATCACGACAAATTCTCCCTTTTGTATCGAAAAACTGATCCGGTCCGCCGCCCGGATCTCCACCTCTCCCATCTTATAGATCTTTGTGATATCCTGCAGTTTAACAAACTCTTCCATACCGTTTTCTCCTGATCTGTGCCGTTTTCTTTTCTGTAAAGCGTACATTATAAGCGAAGCGGACCGATCGTGGATCCGCTTCGCTTATATTTTGTTTGATATATTATAACATGGAACAAAAAGATTTCGGAGAGATTTCAGATTAATTTCATACTTTTTTATTCATTTCCGCTGCCGCCCGGAACAGGATGAGCCCGATCAGGAACATGACTGAAAGAGCGCTCACTCCGATATTGATCTGGCCGGTGATCTGGCTCAGGAAGGAGACCAGAGCAGTCCCGAGAACAGACGCACCTTTCCCGCAGATATCGTACAGTCCAAAATATTCCCCGGATTTTTCTGCAGGTATGATCTTTGCAAAATAAGACCGTGATAATGCCTGGATCGTCCCCTGGAACATTCCGACCGCAACCGCAAGAATCCAGAAATCAAGCTGAGTATCAAGCCAGTACGCATAGACCGCGATGCAGAAGTATGCTGCGATACAGATCGTGATGATCTTCTCCGGCCTGACCTTCTTCACGATCCTGCTGAAGATCAGAACACATGGGAACGCCACGATCTGGGTGAGCAGAAGGGCAAGGAGCAGCCCTGTACTGTCCAGTCCAAGCGCCTGCCCGTAAGCTGTCGCCATATCGATAACAGTGTATACTCCGTCAATGTAAAAAAAGAATGCCAGCAGGAACAGGAAGATATGTTTCTGCTGCGTGATCTCCCGAAGTGTGCGTCCCAGTCTCACAAAGCTGCTGCGTATCACATGCTCTCCCGGTTCGGAAAAATATTTCTGCCGGTAGGAACGCAGCAAAGGAATGGAGGAACAAAGCCACCAGAGAGCTGTGATCAGAAAGGCAAGGATCATGGACGTCTGCATGCCGATGACACTTCCCGCTCCAAGCACGATCGCCAGGCTTATGACAAAAGGAATACAGCTTCCGATATAGCCCCACGCATAGCCGTGAGATGATACGGAATCCATCCGGTCCGGCTCCGTCACATCCGTCAGCATGGCGTCATAAAAGACAAGGCTTGCAGAATACCCGGTCTTTGCGATCACGAAGATCACCAGAAACCATAACCAGGAGGACAGGAATCCCAGAACAACGCAGCCGAGGACACCGATCCCCATCGCCACAGAGAAGATGACCTTCTTATAATTCTTTGTATCCGCCACAGCCCCCAGCGTTGGTCCCAGGATCGCGACCAGCAGAGTACAGATCGAAGTCGCATACCCCCAGTACGCAAGGTAGTCAACATCCGAAATCCCGGCATTTCCTGCCAGATAGTTAAAGTAGATCGGGAAGATCGTGGAGACCATCAGCGTGAACGCAGAATTTCCCACATCATACATCACCCATTTTTTCTCAAGTGCGGTCAGCTTAAATTTCATTTTTTCGTTTTCTCCTTTTATTCTCTCTTCTTCCTTCCTGTGTTCACAGTCTCAGTTCTTCCCAGTGTTCTCCCGCTCCGAACGTCTCGCGGAAACGTTCCGGAAGTTCTCCGTTCTGGAAAAGTTTCTTCTGATACTGAATGATAAGCCCTGTCGCCAGAGGAACCGCTCCGGCAAACTGCCGCTTCAGCAGCAGGCAGTAGTCCCTGCAGTCCGGATTCGGCTCCTCGCTCATCACCATCCCATGCATAGAATCATAACAGCGTGCCAGCTTCATGCCCCCAAAGAGCAGCTTCCGTTTCCCCGGATCCGGCGCACGGAGAATATTCAGATAGAATTTCATAGATCTCAGCGCTTTTTTTATAGTCTCCGGCGTGATGTCTTCAAAAAACGGGGCGATGACCTTCCCGTTTTCCAGAGTTGGCCGGATATGTTTCGCAGAGTCATGCCTCAGAGGATTGAAAAAATCCTCCGTGAGCAGCATTCTGTCGAACTCCATCTCGATCTCCGAGTGGCTGATACCGCTGACCTGGATCATCTTCTCAACATAAGGATGGCACTCGCTGTCAAGGGCAAAATGGCAGATAAATCCGTAAATATATGCCCGTGCAGCAGCCGGATCCTCCGCCTGGGAGATCACCTCCGCCGCCCGGCTGAAAAACTCGTCCGCAGGCTTGTCATGCAGGGCATATCCCTGCGCACTGACCGGTGTTTTAAAAATCGGTCTGTGATAAAACAGGATATCGGGACCGTGAAGCCCGATATCAAAAAGTTCCCTGTTGTTCTCGATCGAATTCTGCAGCGGCCTCGGAAGGGCGCTCATGACTTCTTTTCCGAATTTATAGTGTGCATATGTTGTCGGCATATAAAAACCTCTTTTCTATATAAATTTTATCTTTTCTTTCTGCTATTTTGACATTTGAGACAAATTTGGCAAAATCTTTCACCGCAATTATATATTATCACATATTCTGCATAAAAAAACTATCCCGCCAAAGAAAAATCTATGTTAATTCCTTGACTTTTTTTCTTCATAAGACTATATTGTATAGTGTGTCTATACAGCATCCATATGGGCTTGTACTGGTTTCGACAGGGATCTCGAAGATGGAGAAGCTATCCGCAGGCTGATGCGTCAAATCGCAAACTTAAAATCAAACGCTAACGATAATTACGAATTAGCTGCAGCCTAAATGCTGCATGTCGCTCCCGATGCACTCACACGTTGGGAATCCGGCATCAAACATGTGAGAAACGACGCTGGCAAAGCTTTGAGCCACCGGGCGTATCATGAAGCTACTGAACCCGCAAGGATGTTCGTTTCCGTGCGGTGGAGGGAATCTTAAAGAACGGACTATGATAGTAGAAGTACATGGGACAGATTTTTGGACGCGGGTTCGATTCCCGCCAGGTCCACTAAAAGCGCTTACTCAAACTGTTTCCCCAAAAACAGATGGGGTGAATGAGTTTTGATAACCGTGGATTTATAGAAAAGATCAGCATCCGAGAAATTCGATGCTGATCTTTTCTTGTCTGCATCGACATTGATCATATACAAGAGATGACTTCCACCATTTGTGCCATACTGTATATAAAAGACTGTGAAGAAATCATTTCCTTCACAGCCTTCTATAAATGATTTTATTTATTTGCGAAATATGCGTAGTACATAATATCAGCAGAAGTATTATCGCCGTGTGTTCCATCGGGATATGA